>CAZWZZ010000024.1:0-19984 GCA_964638395.1 uncultured Caldilineaceae bacterium | reverse complement strand
AGAACACGGATCGCCAGGATGGTCAGATTTGTTGATTTTAATCCGTTAATTCCAGTAATCCGTGTTCTTAAGCCTATGTTCAACATCATTTTGACCATTACATTATCCACAGATTTACACAGATATTCACAGATTTTTATCAGAATTTTGATACTATCAGTGACAATCTGTGTCTATCTGTGGACCCTGGAACTCTTTTAAAACAGTCTCTTATCTATTGCCAGAATGTTACAAACAGCTAAAGCCGTTTGACTCCACCTTGGAGTCAATATGAGCGAACGTAACAATGTGGTTCAGGCAAATGCCTTACGTTTTACGCTTCACGTTTTACGAGTTTTTTCTTGAAGCCAGTTTTGTTACGAAATCACCTTTTCAAAAAAGATATTGGAGCGGTATGAACATCGTTATCGTAGATTATGGGGTTGGCAATTTTAGAAACGTGCAGAAAGCCTTCGAGCATATCGGCGCGGCGGCGGAGATTACGGCGGCTCCGGCGGCGATAGCCGAAGCGGAGGGCGTGGTGCTGCCGGGTGTCGGCGCTTTTGGGGACGCCATCGACAACATCCGCGCCCGTGATCTGGAGCAGCCGATGTTGGATGCGGCCCAGGCGGGCAAGCCGTTCTTCGGTATCTGCGTGGGGATGCAGTTGCTTTTTGAGGAAAGCGTCGAAATGGGCCATCATCGGGGCCTGGGGCTGCTACCAGGGGAGGTCATTCGTTTTCCGCAGGGGATGACCGTGCCCCATATGGGCTGGAACCAGATCGAGCCACAGCGGGCGCATCCGCTGCTCAACGGGATCAAGGCCGGGGATTACGCTTACTTCGCCCACTCCTACCACGTTGTGCCCAGCCGGGCCGACGATATTGTGGCCTGCACCGATTACGAGCAGCCCTTCCCTTCGATTGTCGGCCACGACAACATCTGCGCCATCCAGTTCCACCCGGAAAAGAGCCAGCGGGTTGGCTTGCAGATTTTGCAGAATTTTGTGTCGATTGTTGAGAGATCGAGAGAATAATTATGGAAATTTTTGCCGCGATTGATCTCAAAAATGGAAAATGTGTTCGTTTGAAACAAGGGGACCCCGACGCCGAAACGGTCTATGGCGACGACCCGGCCCGCATCGCCGAGCAGTGGGCCGAGATTGGCACGGATTGGATTCACGTCGTCAATTTGGATGGGGCCTTTGGGGATGCGGCGAAAGCGGCCAAAAATGTCAATGCCCTGCAAGCGATCCTCGACCGGGTGACGGTTCCGGTTCAGTTCGGCGGGGGGCTGCGGAGTCCGCAGGATGTGGAGCAGGCGTTGAATATGGGCGTCAGCCGGGTGGTCATCGGCTCGATGGCGGCGGATCGACCGCGGCAGATGCTCGATATTTTGGCCCGCTTTGGCCCGGAGCAGATCGTGTTGGGGCTGGATGTGTGGGACGGCAAAGTGGCCACCCACGGCTGGCGACAGTTGAGCGAGACCGACCCGGTCAACCTGGCCCAACAGATCCATATGGCAGGTTTGGCCCACGTCGTCTACACCGACATTTCACGGGATGGGATGTTGACCGGCCCCAACATCGAGGCCACCGTAGCCCTGGCCCAGGCCGGCAACCCGCCCGACGCCGCGCATCGCTTCAAAGTCATTGCCTCCGGCGGCGTGGCCGACCTCGATGATGTTCGGCGGGTCAAGGCCGTCGAAACGGAGGGCATCGAGGGGGTGATTATCGGGAAGGCGCTCTACACCGGCCAGGTCGATCTGGCTGAAGCGATGCGGATTGCCCACGCATAGCGACAGCTACCTACATCCGCCGTTGAGCCTCGATGACGTTGGGCAGTTGTTCGATGCGGGCCAGGACGCGGCTCAATTGGTCGATGTTGGTGATTTCGAGGGTAGCATACACCGTGGCCTTGTGCTGCCGTTTGGCCGTGGCCACGTTGACCGAACTGAGGTTGATCTTTTCGTTGGCTAAGATGCCGGTGATGTCCCGTAGCAAACCGGGCCGATCAAAGGCCACGATCTGGACATCGACCGGGTAGGTTTCATCTCCGACCATATCCCATTCCACCTCAATCAAACGCTCGCGCCGTTCTTCATTGAAGCGGAGAACGTTGGGGCAATCCCGGCGATGGATCGTCACCCCGCGTCCCAGCGTGATGTAGCCGATGATCGGCCCATCTCCGGGCACGGGGCGGCAACATTGGGCCAAATTGGTCAACAAATTGCCGACGCCCTGGATGCGCATCCCCACTGTAGAGCTTTTGGTAGGCGGAGGGCGTTTGGGCAGTTGTTTTTTTAATAATTCATCCTCTTTTTCGTCGGCTTCGACGATATTGACCATATCGCTGATGGCCCCGACGATGCGGGGGATGTTTATATCGTTGCGTCCGATGGCGGCTAAAAAGTCGTCAACTTTATGATAGTCGAAACGGTGACTGAGCTTCTCGAAGTTGGTGTCGGGCACACCGAGCCGCTGTAGTTCCCGTTCGAGAATGGCCCGGCCTTGCGTGACATTCTCTTCATAATTTTGATGCTTGAACCAGTAGCGCACCTTGGCCCTGGCTCTGGAGGTTTTGAGATAGCCCAGGTTTTGGTTGAGCCAATCTCGACTGGGACCGCCCCGTTTGGCCGTTAGAATTTCGACCTGCTCTCCATTTTTGAGTTGGTAGTTGAGCGGCACCATTTTGCCGTTGACCTTGCTGCCCCGGCAGCGATGTCCGACTTCGGTGTGGATGCGATAGGCAAAATCAATGGGCGTGGCCCCGGCCGGTAGTTCGATCAAATCGCCGTCCGGGGTGAAGACGTGGACGCGATCCTCGAAGACCTCCGATTTGACGTGATCCATAAACTCCATCGCATCGGCTAAATCTTCCTTCCAATCCATCAACTGCCGCAGCCAGGCAATCTTCTGGTCGAATCGATGATTTGATTTCGTGTTTTCCTTGTACCGCCAATGGGCTGCCACCCCTAGCTCTGCCGCCTGGTGCATTTCTTTCGTCCGAATTTGGACCTCGATTGTTTTGCCCCCCTCGCCCAAAACGGCGGTATGGAGCGATTGGTAGAGGTTGTCTTTGGGCGCGGCGATGTAATCATCGAATTCGCCGGGGATGGGCCGCCACAGGGTGTGGACGATGCCAAGAACGGCGTAACATTGGGCCACAGACTCGACGATGACCCGCACTCCGCGCACATCATAAATCTGGTCAAAATCAACCCCTTTGCGCCGCATCTTGCGCCAGATACTATAGATATGTTTGGGCCGGCCTGATACGTCGGCCTCGATATCATTTTTGACTAATTCAGCCTTCAATCTGTCAACGACATCCGTAATAAATTTTTCCCGGTTGATGCGCCGTTCATCGACCATGCGGGCGATCTGTTTGTAGGTTTCGGGAGCCAGATACCGAAAAGAGAGATCCTCCAGTTCCCATTTAATCTGCCAGATGCCCAGCCGATTGGCCAGGGGCGCAAAAATATCCAGCGTTTCTTTGGCGATTCGTTTGCGCTTGCCCTCTTTCAGGGCGGACAGGGTCCGCATGTTGTGGGTCCGGTCGGCCAACTTAATCAGCACCACCCGCACATCATCTACCATCGCCAAAAACATTTTGCGGAGGCTTTCCGCTTTGGCCAGCTCTTTTTTACTGCGCTCCGTTTGACCGCGAAAGGTCTGGATTTGGCCCATCTTGGTTACGCCATCCACCAGTTCCGCCACCTTCGGGCCAAACTCCCGCTCGATTTCTTTGAGCGTGACCTCGGTATCTTCGGGAACATCGTGGAGTACGGCCGCGGCGATGGTTTCATGATCCAAGCGCAGGTCGGCCAGGATGTTGGCTACGGCCAGGGAATGTTGGATATAAGGCTCGCCGGAGGCCCGTTTTTGGCCTTGATGCGCTTTTTGGGCCATGAGACAAGCGCGACGAATAACGTCCATCTCTGTTCTGGAACGCCCCATGGCCAGCGTATCGAGCCAACTTTGATAATCAATCGTATCTTTACTGGTAAAGTCGGAGTGTCGATCTTTGACAGCTACCATATATTGTACACCTTACTATCAGCCTATTTATTTTTAGAAATAATCTTGTTAGAGTTTTCACAGGTTATCATTAAACTTTGCTCTATTTAAAGTATACTTTACAGTGCCTCTTTAAGCAACGACAAACGCAAGTCACCAAACGAGGGTCGCCATTGTAAAATATATTGCTACCGAACTACTTGCACTTCAATCTAACAGTGTTATAATCGAATTAAATGACAATTATCTACCGGTTATATTGGAAATGGTATCAATCGTAGCTCTGCTTCCCGTTATACAGGTCGTTCCCGACCCATCCACTTCAATCCTTTATCTTTTGGCAATTATTTCCAGCCTGATAATCTTTCTAGCCGGTATGTGGGTGCGCCCCCTTGTCGAGCAGGTCTGGCCCGGCTTTTTTCAGTCAGGCGGCGTAAAAAGAGACAAGCCAAGAGACAATGCTGATAAGCTCGTCTCGATCCCGCCAGATACGCTGTCGGTCAATGATAGGCCCCCCCCTGTCGAGCCGTTTGTGGCAGCGCCCACTCCACCCCCCGTTGTAGAAGTCGATTATCTTGAGTTTGAGTATCAATATCGGCAAAAAATCATCAACGAATGGGAAAAGAAAGAATTTTGGGTGGCTGCTAACCAGCAACCGCTGCCCCTCCACCGGGAAGATTTTTTTGTGCGTCCCCATTTTTCGGTGGCTAACTCGCTCAAAAGCAAACTACCTTTTACCGAGTTACTCAAAACCTTTCCCTACCTCGTTCTCTTAGGTCCCTCCGGGTCGGGCAAAACGGAAACAATCATTTATTTGTTGTTAACTTATGCTCGCCAGGAGGTTCGCTCCCGGCTACGACTCGACGAAACCTTCTTGCCGGTGCTGCTGTCCGCCCCCGACGTGGCCACAGCCATTGCCGAAACTCCAACCCTGTCGTTGGCTGATTTTCTCTGCCAGCAGCTTCAAGCGCCGACGGATAGTTATGCGGCGGAGAAATTGGCTAGGGGTGAATTTCTCGTTCTCCTGGATGGACTCTATGAGATTTTGGCCGATCCGGCCCATCAGGTTATCACCTGGTTTGAAACCCAAATCGAAAAATACCCGGAAAATCGCTTTGTGGCTGTGACCCGTCCCGCCTTGCGAGAGGCGTTTAACCCGGCAGGGCCTTTAACCGTTGGTGAGTTTATCGAACCGGAGGCGGATCGGCTCAAACAGTTGTGCAGAAAATGGCGGGTGCTTATTCCTGACGCCTTCAATATTTTGGGGGCCATCACGCAGGAAGAGGATGTGTATGCCCTGGCTCGCAACCCGCTGCGCTTACAGATGCTCCTGCTGGTCGGCTTGACCACCCGCACTCTACCAACCCATCGCACCCAACTGTATGCCGATTATCTCAAAGTGATTATTTCCGGCAGTATGCGAGAAGACTCGCTGTTGGCCGAATTTTCAGACACGGAAAAGCGGATCGTTCTCCAAAAAATCGCGCTTTATCTTCATCAGAATTATCGAATACATTTGAGTAAACAGGAGCTATCCGGTTTGGTCAGAACCGCGCTGAAAGAGTTAGACCACGACTCGGAAGAAGCAGAACGGTTGTTGATAGAGCGTATTTTGCAAAGTGGGCTGATGAACAAGAAAAATAATCTGTATCGTTTTGCCCACCTTAGCTTTCAGGAGTTTTTAACGGCCCAATCTCAGGAGGTCGAGAAGGCAGACTTGAAGTCTATTTTGTTAGCAGAGACGATTGATCCGTGGTGGCAGGAAGTGCGCCACTTTTATGATGATTTAACGAACACCAAGCATGCGGTCAACCAGGCTTTTACGGAAGAGACCAAAGATTTATTGAATATCGACCAGAGTCAAGCCTACACCCTGAGCCTGTTGGTGCAAAATTTGGCCAGTTTTGAAACCCAAAAGCTGGGCAACGGCTTCACCCAGAGAAAAGTCGATGCGTTTGACTTCGACTCCGATGGGGCAATGTCGAGCCTCAACGGCGACAAGGATCGATCAATCCGGGTGATGGTGGTTGATGATACCCCCCAAAATATCCAGTTGGCCCGTTTCATTCTTCAGCGTGAAAATTATGAGGTGATGGAAGCCAATAACGCCAAGGATGCGCTCGAAATCATTCAAGAAAAGAAACCCTCCCTCATTTTATCAGATATTCAAATGCCTGGTATGGATGGCTATGAATTTTGTCGCCGGCTCAAGGCCGACCCTAACACCCAGAGTATTCCCTTCATTTTTGTGACGGCCTTCAGCCGCAGTACGAAAGAAGCGGCCCGTGGTTTGCAAATCGGCGCGGATGATTACATCACCCGCCCCTTCGCCCCGGAAGAACTGCTGGCCCGTATCGGGGCCAACGTGCGGATCCACCAGGCGGAAGAAGCGGCCCGTCGCCAGGCCACCATTCTGGCTCGTCGTAATCGTGAATTGGCGCTCCTCAACCAAATCCAGCGGGCCGTGACGGCTTCACTCAACTTGGATAATGTGTTGGATGCGACGATGGAGCAGGTACAGAAGGTGTTGGACGCCGAAGCCACCTCGCTATGGTTCGTTGATCGAGCGAATGAAGCCTTGCTTCTCTCAGCCGCTTTCAACGATAGCGCCCGTACCATCCACGGTATTCGCCAACCTCTATACACCGGCATCTCCGGCCACGTCGTGCAGACCGGCCAACCCTATCTCTCCAACGATGTGGAACACGATCCCCACTTCGACCCCTCGACGAAAGATGGAAGAGAGTACATCGTTCGCTCAATGTTGTGTGTACCCCTCCACATCCGTCAGCAAGTGATCGGTGTGTTACAGGCCGTTCATCACGATGTCGATCATTTCGATCAGGAGGACCTGCATCTGCTGAATGCTGTGGGGGATGCCGTCACCGTCGCCATCGAAAATGCCTGGCTCTTCGGCCAGGTCCAACTATTCAACCAACGGCTTGAGCAGAAAGTCGAAGCCCGGACCCACGAGTTGGCCCACGAAAAGGAGAAGACCGAAACGATCCTCATCAGTATCGCCGACAGTCTCCTGGTGACGGACACCACCAATAAAATCATTATGGCCAACCGGGCCGCCGAAGATTTACTCGATTTCAAACTGTATGACACCATCGGGGCTTCTATCGAGCAGAGCGAATTCAACACCCCCGTCTGGCAATTTGTGCGGGACATCAACGCTCAACCGGACCCGACCTACACCGCCACGACCGAAGTCACCTCTCCCCACAACCCGGAAAAGGTGTTGTCTATTCAGGCGCACGCGGCCAAGATGTGGGACACGTCGAAGCAGGTTTACACCGGGACCGTTATCGTCCTCCGGGATGTCACGGCCCTGCAAGAGGTAGACCGGATGAAGGCCCGATTTATGACCGGCATTACCCACGAATTGAAAACACCGCTGGCCATTATGACTCTCCACATCGGCAGCCTCTTGAAATACAAATCGCTGGCTGAGGAGAAAAAGCTGAGTATGTTGCAGACCATCCAAAAGCAGGCCAACCTTCTGGAGCGGCTGGTCGAAAATATTCTGCAACTTTCGCGGCTCGATGGGGGGATGCAGATCAATCGGGAACCGGTCGATTTTGTCGCCTTGACCCAATCCATCCTATCTGAATTGCAACCCTTAGCTCGCACCAAAAATTTGGGGTTCAACTTCACCTATGAACCAAAGAAGATTATGATCGAAGCGGACCCGAACCAATTAGAGCGGGTCGTTAGAAATTTGGTCGATAATGCCGTGAAATATACGCTCGAAGGTGATGTCACCGTGTCACTGTCCGTTGACAATGACAAACCACCCCACAGCCAGGCCATTTTGAGGGTGAGTGATACCGGCATCGGGCTGAGCCAGGAGCAGATGGAGCGTCTCTTCGAGCGTTTTTATCGAGCCGATCCGTCCCATAATATTCCCGGTACGGGCCTGGGGCTGTCGATTGCCAAAGAGATTACCAAAAAACATAACGGGGATATTCACGTTGAGAGTGAGTTGGGCAGAGGTAGCACATTTATCGTCACGCTACCATTGTTAAACTAGGAGTCTCAGTCGATCCAATTTTAGGTAGCAACGGCATCCCTATGCCGTTGCAGGGGGGCATAGGGATGCCTGGCTACAGCAAATTTGGGTATACTGAGTCTTCCGTACAACAGGGGGGCAGGAGAAAGGATGAAGAACAAGAGCGCCGAGGACGTTATTAGACAATATAAGAGCGGCTACCGGGATTTCAAGGGGACTATCGTTGACCAGGGTAATTTCTCTAAAATCCGATTGACCGGAGCCTCGTTTGAAGGGGCCGACTTATCGGGTTGTAATTTCGAGAAATCTTTTCTCCAGCAGACCAATTTTAGCGCCGCCAATTTGCGGGGGGCCAATTTTAAGCAAGCTAATATGTCGAAGGCTGATTTACGAGGGGCTGACTTTCGGGGGGCGACCCTGCGGGCCGTAGATTTGACCGGGGCTGACTTGCGCTGGGCCAATTTGGAAGGGGTTGATTTGACCGGTTCGATCATTGCCAAAGCCAATTTCGATGGGGCCAATCTCAAGAATGCTTCGCTCAAAAGTACCGACCCCGGCAAATGGTGGTGGAAAGCCAACCTGCAAGAAGCCAAATTGGACAATACGGTTCTGCCCGACGGCACGATTTTTAATCAAGCAACACCCACCAAACAATCGGAGTAGCCCTGTTGCCTTATCTTACGGCTGATATTCCCGGCATCGGCGGTCAACTAAAGACGATGCCGGAGGACTTTTTTGTTGAGGAAATTCCACTTTATGCCCCGTCCGGGCAGGGCCGACATATTTACGCCACCATTGAAAAGCGAGGATTGTCCACCTACGCCGCCATCAAAAACATCGGGCGAGCTTTACAAGTGTCGCCCAAAGCCATCGGGTACGCCGGGCTGAAAGATGCCCAGGCCGTTACCCGGCAGACCGTCTCTATCGACGGCGTCTCCCCGGAAGCGGTGCAAGCCCTCGATTTGCCCAAAATTGACATTTTGGCGGTCACACCCCATCGCAACAAATTGAAAATCGGCCATTTGAGCGGCAACCGGTTCGTTATCCGCGTGCGACAGGTTGACCAAACGGCGCTGGCTACGGCTGAGAGCGTGGTAAACATTTTGGCCCGCGCCGGGGTTCCCAACTTTTTTGGCGAGCAGCGTTTTGGCAATCGGGCCAACAGCCACCACCTGGGCGAGGCGCTGGTCCGGCGGGATGCCGCCGAGTTTGTCGCGGAGTATCTGGGGCGACCGCAAGCGGCTGAAGCTGAACCGGTGCGGGCGGCCCGGACTCTGGTCGATGCCGGTCAATGGCCCGAGGCGCTGGACCGGTGGCCCCATTTTCTGTCCGGCGAGCGTCGGGTATTAGCAGCAATTGTTAAGGCAGATGGCCGCCTGGATGTCGCTTTCAAAGCGTTGGATCGAAAGTTGGGCAATCTTTTTGTGGCCGCTTTTCAATCATACTTGTTTAATGATCTGTTAACCGAGCGGCTCGAGGCTTTAGGCCGTCTACAGACCGGCGATGTAGCCTATATCCACCGTAACGGGGCCGCCTTTATCGTCGAGGATGTCGTGGCCGAACAACCCCGTGCCGACCGCTTCGAGATTAGTCCCTCCGGGCCGCTGTTCGGCCCCAAATTATTGATGGCCGAGGGGCAGCCGGGCCAACGGGAGCAGCAGATGTTGGCTACCTATGGTTTACGTTTGGATGATTTCAAACTCCCCGGCCTCAAAATTCGAGGGCTGCGGCGTCCCTTCCGTTTTGAATTGAAACAGGCCCGGGTATGGTGGGATGAGGGGTTGATGCTTTCTTTCGAGTTACCACCGGGGGCCTACGCCACCACGGTGATGGCCGAAATTATGAAGGTTCCGGAGAACCCGGCAGGGTAAAATAAAACAAGCTGCCCTGTCCGGGGATGCCCTGGCTCTCGACACCGACCTGTCCTCCTAATTTTTCAATGATGCGCCGCACGATAGACAACCCCAGCCCGTACCCTTGCGCTCGCACTTCATTGAGGCGGGTAAACTCGGTGAAAAGGGTTGACTGGGCGGCCGGCGTAACCCCCCGACCATTATCCTGAATCCAAAAACGAATCGAGCCGTTTGATTGCGGGGTTGCCCCCAGAATGAGCCGAGGGGGCCGGCCGCCATACTTGAGGCCATTGCTGATGTAATTGACCCACACTTCCTCGACCCAGGGTGCATACCCCAGCGCCGAAGGCCATTGTCGGGGCAGGTCGATATTGGCCTCATACTCCTTAATCATAAAATTGAGACGATCTTTGGCCAGAAGGACGATAGGTTCCATATCTAACGGCTCACAGGTGACTTCCTGTTTGCGGATACCGGCCAGGAGCAGCAACTCGTCGATAATGTTGGCCCCTTTGTGGGCAGCTTGCTGGATGATTTTTATCAGCTCAATGGCGCTTTCCGTCTCCAGATTTGAATACTGATGGGCCAGGAAATCAGCATAGGTAACAATCGTTCCTAGCGGATTTTTGATGTCGTGGGCGACGGTTCGGGCGAAAGCATCCAACTCCTTATTTTGGTTTTCAGCCAATTGGCGCTGTTGATGTTCCCTGGTGAAAAGACGAGCGTTTTCGATAGCCGTGGCGATTTGGTCGGCGACCGCCTGGGCCAGGTCTCGATCCCGCTCGGAAAAGTGGTGGGGGCGGTCGGTCGCGGCGGCACGCAAGAGGCCGATGACCTCGCCCCGGACGATGAGCGGTGCTATAAGCATCGACCGGATGTTATAAGCGGCCAACTCATGCCGACTTGCAGCCAGGCGGGAGTCAGCCAGAACATCCTCAATAACTAAGGGGCGTCCCGTTTCAATGATTTGTTGATACATCAGGGAGGCCGCATCGAGGGTGGGGGAGGGCTGCGTACTCCCCTGGCGGTAGAATACTTGCACCTCTTGTCCATATCGTTCTGTATCAAACAGGCTGATGCCCCCTTCTGGTAATTTCAACGCCCACAAATATTCGACCAAAACTTTTTCCAGCGCATCCCGGATATGAGACGTTTTGGCCAGGATGCTGCCGAGGCGATAGAGCAGTCCCGCCCCGTGGAGGGCCTCCTCGGTGCGCTGTACCTGCCAGGCATTGCGAATGGCGACGGCGGCCTGGTCGGCAAAAATCTGCAAGATTTCAGCATCGGTTTCTTGATAAGCGTCGATGTCGGCGTGATCGACGGTGAGGACGCCGATAATGTGCCGGTCAGCCAGGAGGGGCGTGCCCACCCAACTGCGGATGCGGTCCCCCTCTTGCCAGCGTTGCCAGCCGGTTTCGGTGTAAACGTCGCCAATGATGAGGGAGCGGCGCTCTTTGAAGACACGGGCAGCCGGGTCTTGGCTGGTCAACGTCACCTGATAGCCGATTTTAACTTTATGTAAATTAGCGCCGTTAGAGATGACCAGGTTATCATCTTGATGGAGAAAGATGGCGGCGCTGTCATAGTCCACCACCCGCCCCAACTGCTCCATAATTTTGACCAGGACCACCTCCAGATCGAGGCTACTGTTGAGAATAGTGGCTACTTCGCGCAAACTATCGGCGATTTGATGCTGTTGCTTGGCCTGCCCCACGGCTTGCCGGTACAGTTGCTCGATTTGTTGCACAACGTCGCTTTGGCTTTGAAGATCGGCCATCTCCCGATACAACTCAAGCGCCTCGAACCATCGTGACAAAGCCAGGTCGTTATGGCCCTGACCGGCATTGAGACAGCCGAGATGGTACAAACTCTGGGCCAATCCCCGGCGGTAAGGTTGCCCGGCAAAACGGCCCGTTTGGGCTAATTCACAGGCCCGTTCGCTCAAGACTACACTGCGTTGCAGGTTGTGGGGCCGTACCGCCTGGGCCAGTTGATTCAAGAGGTCGATTTTTTCCCGTTCATTTGTAACGGTTTTTAATTGGTTTTCAAGCCACTCTATATTATTGGATGTCACCGATCTAACCAGCCTGACTGGAGAGGGTAATAGATACGTGAATATTATACCGACTCAAAATTTGAATCCGGTTTGAGCCGCTTACAAATCCGCCTGATTGGGGCAAATGTGGGCTAAATCGCAAATTGCCCGGTCATTGTTTTTGACAATCATGAGAGTTTATAGTAGCGTTAACACCCTGACTTCTATTTTACCATTATTGATAAAAAATGCATCTACAGATTAATGACTTTGGTGTAGAAAAAACTATCGAAAAAAGCGGTTTTGGGGCCGGTTTCTATCCCTGGTGGTCTGAAGATAGAGCCTTGCGTGTTCGGTTTTTGAATAGATGGTCGATAAAGGGGTAAGAGTCCTGTTGGGGAAAATGAAGTACTGACAGGACTTTTTTTCTGTTGGCTGATTGTGGGAGGGTGTAACGATGAAAGTGGCTGTTTTTAGTACGGAGCCGTATGACAAGCGTTTTTTAGAAGCGGCCAATGAGGGGCACGGGCACGAGTTGGTTTTTTACGAGACTCGGCTGACGGCCAAAACAACCGTGCTGGCCGACGAGTCCCCCGCTGTGTGTGTCTTTGTCAACGATGTTTTGGATGCCGAGGTCCTAAAAAAATTGGCCGAGCATGGGACCAAGTTGATCGCCTTGCGCTGCGCCGGTTTTAACAACGTCGATCTGGAAACGGCGGAGCAATTGGGCATGACGGTATTGCGAGTCCCGGCCTACTCCCCCCATGCCGTGGCCGAACACGCCGTGGCTCTGATTTTAGCCCTCAACCGTCACATTCACCGGGCGCATATGCGGGTCACTCACGGTAATTTTAAGCTGAACGGGCTGTTGGGCTTCGATATTCACGGCCTGACGGTGGGTGTGGTTGGTACCGGCAAAATCGGAGCCATCTTTGCCGGGTTGATGAAGGGCTTCGGCTGTAATCTGCTGGGGTATGATGTGTATGAAAATGAGGAGTGTAAAGCGTTGGGGCTGGCGTATGTCGATCTGCCGGCGTTGTTGGCTCAATCAGACATTGTCAGCTTACATTGTCCCCTGACCCCGGAGACCCATCACCTCATCAACGAAAACACCCTCAACCAGATGAAGCGGGGGGCGATGCTCATCAACACCAGCCGTGGCCCGCTGATCGACACGGAGGCGGTCATCGAGGCCCTGAAGGAGGGGCAACTGGGCCACCTGGCTATTGATGTCTATGAGGAGGAGGCTGATCTTTTCTTTCACGATCTGTCCGACCAGGTCATTCAGGATGATGTGTTCGCCCGGCTCCTGACCTTCCCCAACGTCATCGTCACCTCCCACCAGGCCTTCTTTACTAAAAATGCTCTGGAGCAGATTGGCTCCGTCACAATGCAAAACCTGACCGGCTTTGAGCAGGAGGATTATCCGGCTCAGAACGAGGTTAAGTCAACCCACTTTAAGAAGTGAGTTGTTGCCGTTGAGGTCCAGACGTCACCCGCTGGTGTCCGGCATCGTTGCCCACCGGAAAATGAGTGGCGTCTTGAGCCTTGTTTATCATTTATTCATTTACTAATACTAATGGAGGAGAACATTATGCCAATGTATGATACGTACATTCCCACCCGAACAGGGATGACGGTCGAGACGTTTAAGAAAGCTTTTCTGGATAATTTACATTATATTCAGGGTAAGAATCGGGCCTTTGCTTCACCGTATGATAATTATATGGCTCTGGCCTATACCGTGCGGGATCGTATGATGCATCGGTGGATGGCCACGGGGGAGACGCGGATCAAAGCCAATCCCAAAACGGTCTACTACCTCTCGGCGGAGTATTTGATGGGACGGCAGTTGGGTAAAAATTTGATGCATGCGGATGGTGCTGATATTGCCCGGCAAGCTTTGGCCGAGTTGGATCTGGATTTGGATGAGATTTTGGAGACGGAACCGGAGCCGGGGTTGGGCAACGGCGGTTTGGGACGTTTGGCCGCTTGCTTCCTCGATTCACTGGCCACGCTCAATATTCCCAATGTTGGCTACGGCATCCGTTACGAATTTGGTATTTTCAAACAATCTTTTAAGAAGGGCTGGCAGGTGGAAAGCCCGGACAACTGGCTGTCCATCGGCAATCCCTGGGACTTTGCCGACCCCGACGACCAGGTGGAGGTCAAATTTGGGGGCTTTACCGAGACCTACACCGACCAAGAGGGTCAGTATCGGGTGCGCTGGAACGCCGAGCGAACGGTGCTGGGCATGCCCTATAACACGATGGTCCCCGGCTATGACACCAATATGGTGACCACGCTGCGGCTGTGGCAGGCCAAAGCCAGTGAGGAGTTTAGCCTGACAGAATTTGATGCCGGAAATTATGACCGGGCCGTGGATGCTAAAAATTACTCTGAAAACATCTCCAAAGTGCTGTATCCCAACGATAATACCCCCCAGGGTAAGCAATTACGGCTGGAGCAGCAATACTTCTTCGTGGCCTGCTCCTTGCGAGACATCATCCGGCGTTACCAGTTGTCTAACACCAACTGGGCCGATTTCCCCAATAAAGTCACCATCCAGCTCAACGACACCCACCCCACCGTGGCCATTGCCGAATTGATGCGCCTGCTGATCGACGAGTACAGCCTCACCTGGGATGAAGCCTGGGAGATCACGACCAAGACCTTTGCCTCGACCCAGCACACCATCCTCCCGGAGTCGCTGGAGCAGTGGTCGGTTAATCTATTTGGAAGTCTTTTGCCCCGTCATCTGGATATTATTTATGAAATCAACCGCCGGTTCCTCCAACAGGTGCGGATGCGCTTCCCGAACGAGCCGGAGCGGGTCGCCCGGATGTCGTTGATCGATGAAGGGGCGGAGCGGAAGATTCGGATGGCCCACCTGGCCTGTGTCGGTAGTTATTCCATCAACGGCGTGGCCGCCTTGCAGAGTGAACTGCTCAAGAGCCTGGTTTTCAACGATTTCTACGAGATGTGGCCCCATAAGTTCAACAACAAAACAAACGGCGTCACCCCCCGCCGTTTCATCAAGCTGGCCAATCCTGAACTGTCCGATTTTATCTCTGAAAAAATCGGGGATGGCTGGGTAACCGATCTCGATCAATTCAAGAAGCTGGAAAAGTATGCCGGTGATGCCAAATTTCAGAAGCGGTGGCGGGAGATCAAACAATCCAACAAACAACGGTTGGCAGATTACATTCAGGAGCATCATGAGGTCACGATTGATACCAACTCCATCTTCGATATTATGGTTAAGCGGTTGCACGAGTATAAACGTCAACTGCTCAAGGCGCTGCACATCATTACCCTCTACAGCCGTCTCAAGATCGATTCTGACTACGATGTTCAGCCGCGGACTTTCATCTTTGGGGCCAAAGCGGCCCCCGGTTACTATATGGCCAAACTCATCATCAAACTTATCAATTCTATTGCTGAAATCGTCAATAACGATCCCCAGGTGGATAATCAATTAAAAATAGTCTTCCTGGAGAATTTTAATGTTTCGTTAGGGGAGCGGATTTACCCGGCTGCGGATTTGTCCGAGCAGATTTCGTTGGCGGGTAAGGAGGCTTCGGGAACGGGCAACATGAAGTTTGCCCTCAACGGCGCGTTGACCATCGGCACGCTGGATGGGGCTAACGTCGAAATTCGGGAGTTGGTCGGTGCCGACAACTTCTTCCTGTTCGGTTTGTCCACACCGGAGGTGTTCGATATGAAAGCGAAGGGGTACATTCCCTGGGATTACTACCAAGATAATCCTGAATTGAAACGGGTCATCGACCTGATTGCCTCCGGCTTTTTCTCGGAAGGGGATCAGCAGTTGTTCAAGCCGATTGTAGATTCGCTGCTGCATCACGATGAATATATGTTGCTGGCCGATTATCAAGCCTATATCGACTGCCAGGATCAAGTCGATGCCACGTATCGGGATACCAAAGAATGGACCCGGATGTCGATTCTGAACACGGCCCGCTGCGGCTTCTTCTCCTCAGACCGGTCGATGAGTCAATATTGCGACGAAATTTGGCAGGTCAAGCCGATTGAGGTCGATCTGGAGCCGGACACTTTTTTTGAGGAGCATTACAGCAAGCAGAGCGAATAGATTGTAATTCTGTGTATGTGTATCTGTTCAATAACGTAAGAAAGACTACAACGGATTAAGAAACAAACGGATTTTATTTTCTATCTGTTTATTTCGGCATCCGTTGTAATCTTTGCCCAAAAATTATTTGTATAAGTTGGAAAAAATGGGAGACGTAATGACTGAATTGACCAACTCACCGGCCTGGCAAGCTTTACAAGCCCACTATGAAGAAGTATCTGATGTGCATATGCGCGATTTGTTCGCCGAGGATCCCAAGCGTTTCGATAAATTCTCGCTGCGGCTGGAAGACATTCTTTTCGACTACTCCAAAAATCGTATCACCGAGAAGACAATGGATTTGCTGCTGGGGTTGGCCAAACAGGCCAAGCTGGATGAGAAAATCGAGGCTATGTTCAGCGGCCAGAAGATCAACAACACCGAGGAGCGAGCCGTGCTGCACATCGCCCTCCGCAACCGTTCTAACAATCCGATTGTGGTTGATGGCGAAGATGTAATGCCGGCCGTCAATGGGGTGCTGGAGAAGATGCGGAGCTTCAGCGAAGCGGTTCGTTCCGGGCAATGGAAAGGCTTCACCGGCAAGCCGATCACCGACATCGTCAACATCGGCATCGGTGGCTCCGACCTCGGTCCGCTGATGGTCACTACGGCCCTGAAACCCTACGCCAAACCGGACCTCAACGCCCACTTCGTTTCCAACGTCGATGGCACCCACATAGCCGAAACGTTGAAAATGGTCGATCCCGAAACCACCCTTTTCATCGTCGCCTCCAAGACCTTCACCACTCAGGAGACGATGACCAACGCCAATACCGCTCGTGACTGGCTCGTGCAGGCGTTGGGGGATGAAGCGGCCGTGGCCAAACATTTCGTGGCCTTGTCAACCAACGGCGAGGGCGTAACCAAATTTGGCATCGACCCCGACAATATGTTTGAGTTCTGGGATTGGGTCGGCGGGCGTTATTCGCTCTGGTCGGCCATCGGCCTGTCGATTGCCCTGTACATCGGGATGGAAAACTTCGAGTCGCTGTTGAGCGGGGCGCATAAGGTCGATCACCACTTTAGCAACACCCCCTACGCGGCCAACATTCCGGTGGTGATGGGTTTGCTGGGCATCTGGTACAATAACTTTTTCGGAGCTGAGTCCCAGGCCATTCTGCCTTACGATCAATATCTGGCCCGTTTTGCGGCCTATTTCCAGCAGGGGGATATGGAGAGTAACGGCAAAAGCGTCACGAAGGATGGTCACTGGGTCGATTACAACACCGGGCCGATCATCTGGGGCGAGCCGGGCACGAACGGCCAGCACGCCTTCTACCAACTCATTCACCAGGGCACGAAACTGATCCCCTGCGATTTTCTGGCCCCGGCCCAGAGCCAGAATCCCATCGGCCAGCATCACCCCATTCTCCTCTCCAACTTCTTCGCCCAGACCGAGGCGCTGATGACCGGCAAAACCGAAGAGGAAGTTCGTCAGGAGCTACAATCCTCCGGCCTGTCCGGCGAAAAGCTGGAGATTTTGGTGCGGGCTAAAACATTCCAGGGCAATCGCCCGACCAACTCCATCCTCTTCAAGAAGTTGACCCCCGAAACGCTCGGTTCACTTATCGCCCTGTATGAGCATAAAATCTTCACGCAAGGCGTCATCTGGAATATCAACTCTTTCGATCAAATGGGCGTCGAGCTAGGCAAGGTGCTGGCTAAGGCCATTCTGCCGGAGTTAGCCGGGGAGGAGGACGTCACGTCCCACGACGCTTCGACAAACGGCTTGATTAATTATTACAAGCAGCTTCGGTAATTACGGATGCAAAAAAATAGGGGTGGCAGAATTGGAGGGGAATACAAATAATTTTGGAAACGTGTAAGGAAGTTTGGAAGATGGAAGGCTGGCCTTCCATGCTTCCATCTTCCAAACTTCCGAATAATACGTCTCAGGGGATGGGCAACAGCATCAATCCTGAATTAGCTCTGGTTCAGCCGGTCGATCAACTTGACATATTTGGCGCTCTCGGCGGGCCAATTATACCGCTCGTTGAATTTTTTACCGGCTTCGACCAGGTTTTGACGCAAGGTGGCATCCTGGTAGAGTTTGACCATACCCTTGGCCAGACCGTCAACATCGCCCGGCTCGAAATATTGGACCATCGTTTCATCAAAATAGCCGACGACAGCCGGGGTGCGGGCGGCAATACTGGGCATATTCAGAGCGGTGTATTCCAGGAGTTTGGTCGGCAAAATACCACCGGTAAAAACATCATTCTGGTAGGGAACAACTCCGGCATCGTGGCTGGCGATGAAGCCGGGCAGGTCATCGACCGGCATAAAGGTGGTGCTAAATTTGACCTGGTCGCCCAAATTGAGCTTTTCGGCAATTTTGACCAACTCTTCGTGATAGTTGCCCCGGCCATGCAGCGTAACACACAAATTCGGGACATCGGCTCGAATTTTGTCCAGCGCGTACAGTACGGTATCCAACCCGTGCCGGGAAGCCTGAGTGCCGTGGTAGATCAAGTGAAACGTGCCGTTGGCGCTTTCGTTGGCGGATCGAACGTGTTCCTGGAAAAGGTTATGGTCGGCCAGGTTCATGACCACGCTTGATTTTGGACTCGGTACGCCCCGGGCGATGAGCGCCTGTCGCCACAACTCGGTCACGGTAATGACGTGGTCGGCGAAGCGGCAGGAGATTTGCTCTTGCCAGGTGATGAGCTTGACCGGCAGGCTATTCATCGGACGACCGATTTCTTCGGCGAAAAATTCCGGCATCACATCATGAATATCGAGGATCGCTTTGGCCCCCATCAGTTTGGGAAATAGGGTGCAAAAGACCAAAAAATCGGGCAGGTTGTGGGCCTGCACAATTCCATACCGCTGTTTGAGATGGAGCGGAATGAGTTTCAGGGCCGATAGCACCAAAAAGAAGAGATAAGCCACAAAGCGGCCCGCAAAGCCGGAAAACAGATGGGCGCGTTTGACCGGTAGCCGATAGACATTGACGCCGCGAACGACCTCGAAGGCCGGTTCCTCGCGGCCACGAAGGCAAATAACATCGACCTCATACCCCTGCTCGATGAGGGCTTCAGCCTGACGCTGAACCCGGGTTTCGGCCAGCGGGTAAAAAGCAAAAACGACCATACAGTGGCGTTTGGGGTGGTGAGCAGTTCTGTTGTTCATCAAGTACGATCTCCTAAATTATAGTATCCACTCTTAAGAGTAACCGATTTAGCCGATAAAATCAATCAACCCACTCAGTTTTTTTAGACTCTTGTAGAACGCAGGGGCCGGATAAATTCGTAAAGTTACGGCACCAAAATAACGTGAACTTCTCCCGGCCCGTGGACGCCCATTGTCAGCGTCATTTCGATGTCTCCGGTGCGGCTGGGGCCGGCGATGAAAACGAGATTGCTGCCCTGGTCGGTGGCCGTGGGGTGGGCGGCCAGAAAGGCGGGCAAGGAGGGGTAAATTTGTCGCACCGGCAGCAGGGCGATATGCACCGGCGGCAGCAGCGAGGCCAACCGGCCCCGCCCCGGCCCGCTGATGAGAGCCACCGCCCCGGTGTCGGCCAGGCCCCCGTCCGTTCCAGTCAACCCCACCCGCACATCATCCAGGTCGGCCAGCCTGGCCTGCCGCGCCTGCCCGTCAGCCTCGAGATGAGCGGCCTGAATCGTCACCCCGGCCTCGGTCAATGCCTCCGGCAGCCAGGGCAGCCCCAAATCCTCGCCAGCCCAAGTTATAATTTTGTCAGCCTCATGCTGCCGCAAAATCCCTAAAATCGTCGGCACCACCGCCTCGACATCCGCCAACACGTAAGCATGCCCGGCCAACGCCTCCAACTCCCGCCTAAAAGTCTCAACCAACCGCTCCCCCGGTGTGTCGAAAGAATAGGTGTAGCCGGTAAACCGCCCCGGATGCTCCGTACTCATCCCCGGCAACACCGCCCGCTGCACGCTCTGTTTGATTTTGGCTAAAATTTTGT
>CAZWZZ010000023.1:0-20125 GCA_964638395.1 uncultured Caldilineaceae bacterium | reverse complement strand
CGATACGCCTTTTCAAGGCTACTCGGGATGCGAACCGCGTAACTCCTATTTTATTACACGTTTGGGATGGTTCATATCCCCAAGAAATTTGATGACACATTCTAAAATCCTGATTATCGACAATCAAACACCCCGCCAACACCAGATGACCAAGCTGCTGGTCGAGCAAGCGTATCGGGTGGAGGTCATCGACGGAGCAGGTGAGGTGATGCGGCCCGCTATGGCGACCATTGATCTGGTACTCGTCGCGGTCGATACCGGAACGCCGGACGGCTACCACATTGCCGAGACGCTCCGGGCCGAGGGGCTGACGGTGCCGATCATTTTTATGAGCGGGCCGAATGGTAACCTCGACCGGGCCAGGCTCTTTGCCATCGCGGGCACAGATTATCTGCTCCAGCCCTTTCAGCCGGCGGAGGTGTGGGCACGTCTCGATTATCACTTGCGGCGACATCACCAAGAGCAGGCGCTCCGCCAGGCCAACGACCGGTTCGAGCAGCGAGTGGCCGAACGGACCACGGCCCTCTCCCAAACGGTGACACTCCTCGAAGAACAGGTCAATGAGCGGCAGCGGGCCGAGGTGGCCCTGCAAAAGTATGCCGATTTGCTGGGCGTGCTACACCAGATCGACCAGGCTATTCTGGCCGCCCAATCTCCCACAGATATTGGGCTGGCCGCGTTGGGCCACATTCGCCAGTTGGTCACTTGTGAGCAAGCCGGGATGGCCCTCTTCGATTTCCAGAGCGACAAAGCCGTGTTGCTGGCCGTCAGCCATGACGGTGGCACCGAGCTACCGGCGACCGTGCCCCTACCGCTGGATGCCTTCGGCCCCCTCTCCGAGTTGCGCCAGGGTCAGCCGTTGGTCGAGGACATTTCGCCGGAAACCGGTGGGGCGGCGATGGATGACCGGTTATTCGCCGAGGGGTTGCGCTCCCGCATCTACGCCCCGCTGCTGTCGCGGGATAAGTTGATCGGCTGTTTGATCCTGGCCGCCCGGCAGCCGGGTATCTTCAACGTCGAACACGTCGCCATCGCCCACGAGGTAGCCACCCAGTTGGCCGTTGCCCTGGAAAATGCCCAACTGTACGAGCAAACCCAGGCCTGGGCCAAACAGTTGTCGGCCCTGAACAAGGCTAACCGGGCTATGGCTTCGACGCTCGATTTAGATGTCGTTCTGGAACAGGTGATGCGTGAAGTAAAAACAATCCTCGATGCAGAAGGGGCTTCGGTTTTGCTGCACGATCCGGTCAGCGATGAGCTATTCTTTTCGACAGTGGTTGCCCCGGACGCAGCGGCCCTGGCCGGGGTGCGACTGCCGCTGACGGAAGGCATCGCCGGCTGGGTTATGCAGGAGCGAACACCGGTCTTGGTCGGCAATGTCCAGGAAGACCCCCGCTTCTACGACCGCATCGACGATGTGACCGGCCTGACCACCCAATCGCTGCTGGCCGTGCCCCTCAGCTACAAGGAGCGGGTCATCGGCGTCGTCGAGGTGGTCAACAAAGCCGGGCAAAGTTTCAACCGCCAGGATTTGGAGCTGCTGGAAGCCTTGACCGGCTCGGCAGCCATTGCCATCGAGAATGCCCGCCTCTACAAAGATTTGCAAGAGCGGATGAAGGCCCTGCAAGAGACTCAAACCCAACTCATCCAGAGCGAGAAGGTGGCCGCGTTGGGTCGGCTGGTTGCCTCCATCACCCACGAGATCAACAACCCGCTGCAATCGGTGCAAACCTGTCTGACGCTGACCAAAGAGGAGCTGGAGGGGGAGCAGCGACCGGAGAAGCTCCAACGTTACCTGGACATCGTTGAGAGTGAAATCCAGCGGGTCTCCACCATCATCCGCCGTATGCGGGACTTTTACCGCCCGGCGGCCAACCAGGGCCTCCAGCAGGTCAACGTGCGGTCGCTGTTGGAGAGCGTCCTGGAGTTGACCGGCAAACAACTCCAACACAGCAACATCGTCATCGAGGGCGTCTGGAGCAAAACCCTACCCGACATTCAGGCCAACCCCGACCACCTCAAACAAGTTTTTCTCAATCTCATTCTCAACGCCATCGACGCGATGCCGGACGGCGGGATGTTGTATCTCAGCACCCACCCCGACCGGATGCAAATCGCCGAAAATCGCTCGCCCCTGCCCGCTGCCCGGATCGAGTTCCGAGATACGGGCCAGGGGATGTCGGACGACACGTTGGCCCATCTCTTCGAGCCGTTCTTTACCACCAAAGAAAATGGATCGGGGCTGGGACTATGTATCAGCTACAGCATCATCGAGGCTCATTACGGTCAGATTATCGTGAACAGCGAGGAGAAACAGGGAACCACCTTTACTATTTTGCTGCCGCTGGAGCAACCGGCCGGCAGCCGGTCGGAGGATTGGATATGACGACGAACGCCAAAATATTAGTGGTTGATGATGAGGCCACCATCCGCTTTGCCCTGGAAGAGACGTTGAGTAAGGATGGCTACCGGGTGACGACGGCGGCGGATGGCCAGGCAGCGGTCGAGCGCATCGGCCAAGAGACATTCGACCTGGCTTTGATTGATTTGAAATTACCCGGAATTGACGGCATGGGCGTGTTACGGGCGCTGAATGAGAGCGCCCCGGAAACGGTGGTCATCGTTCTGACGGCTCACGCTTCGCTGGAGACGGCGGTCGAGGCCCTGCGCCAGGGGGCGCACGATTACCTGTTCAAACCGTGCCGCACCGTCCAGCTGCGGGAGAGCATCCGCCGGGGCTTGCTCAAACGGCAGCAAGAACTCCAGCAGCGGGGCGTGCTGCGCCAGTTGGAGCAACATCTGAGCAACAGTCTGCAAAATTTACGGGCCACGATGAGCGATCCCGAATCGCTCGAAGCCCTGGAGCCGCCCCAACTCCCGGCCACCGAGGAGCCGCCTGAAGAAGAAGGCCGTTTTTTGCAGCGGGATGATCTGATCGTTGACTTTATGCGCCACGTCATTACGTTGGAGGATGAACTGCTGGAACTCAGCCCGACCGAATTTAATCTGCTGGCCTACCTGGTCAGCGAAGCGCCCCGCGTCATCCCTCCCCAGGAATTGGTGCGGGAAGTGCAGGGGTATGAGAGTGAGCAGTGGGAGGCCAGCGAGACGGTCCGCTACCACATCTACCGTATCCGCCAGAAGATCAAGGCGGCCACGCAGCGGAAGGATGTCATCCGCACCGTGCGGGGCGTGGGGTATACCATTGGTGAGGTGTAAACATTGACCAGAATTTGATGGTCGTTATTTTGTTCTGCGGTTCTTTGATGAATTGTGGGGTTGATTGCTCCCGCCGAGTCATGGACTCGGCGGAAGACGCAAGTCACAGACTTGCTACGAGCTTAAACCCCATCAAATCTCAGAAAACCGCAGAGTTTAGCACTTAGCGTTGAAAACTACGTGGCTATTTAACGCCGGATAGCTGCCACCCGCTCACTTTTACGTTTGCAAGCGATGCACAGCGTCGTCTCCGGGAAAATTTCGAGCCGCTCCGGCTCGATCTGTTGGCTGCACTGCTCACAAACACCGTAGCCGACCGTTTGGGCCCGGCTCAGCGCGTGGTCGATACTCTCGATTTTGCGCTCCACCGAGAAGATCAGGGCCTGGATTTTGTCCCGCTCCACCAGGTCAGACGCGGCGTCATCAATATCATCCGACTCAAAACTGTTCTTGAGATCTTCCCGCAACCGCTCCAACTCGACCAGGGCTTGCGCTCGTTCTTTCTCAAGCACAGAGATTTGTGTCTGATTGATCTTGTTAGTCATAGCTTCTTTGCTCCTTTGTTGCGAACCCGAATAATTTGTAAAGTGACGAATTCTGATTTGGTAAGTTTCATTAGGTTCTATTAGGTTTCAGGATGAAGATGTGGTTATCGGAAATGTGGGCGGATTTATACCATAATTAAATAAATAGGTCAACAAACAATCGCTTTGTCTTAAGATCGCCCCAATGTTAAGCGCCCGCTCAACCAACGTCCCCCAGTATACCAGGAAATGGCTATTCTATTCATAGTCCTTTTGGGTATGCGCTTCTCCGGTTGTGTGGTATAATCGTCCTACAATGGACGAACGATCCGTATCACCCGATCTACAATCAAATGAGAAGAAGCTGGATGTTAGCCTGCGTCCCACTGATTGGGATGGCTATTTTGGGCAGGAAACGGTCAAGCAAAATATCCAAATCCTGATCGAGGCCGCCCAACAGCGGGGGGAAGCGTTGGATCATATTTTGCTGTACGGTCCGCCCGGCTTGGGCAAGACGACGCTGGCCGCCATTATCGCCCATCAGATGGATGTCAACCTCAAAATCACCTCCGGCCCAGCCATCGAGCGGGCCGGTGATCTGGCCGCCATTTTGACCAACCTGCGCCAGGGGGATGTCCTCTTCATCGACGAAATTCATCGTCTGGGCCGGGCCGTGGAGGAGGTTCTCTACCCGGCGATGGAGGATTACGCTCTGGACATCGTCATCGGCAAAGGGCCGAGCGCCCGCAACATCCGCCTCAAGCTGCCCCGCTTCACCACGCTGGGGGCTACCACCCGGCTGGATTTGTTAGCCTCACCCCTGCGAGACCGCTTTGGAGCCATTTTCCGGCTTGAATTTTACAAGCCGGAGGAACTCCAACAGATCGTCGCCCGGTCGGCCCAGATTTTGGATGTACCGATTGAGGATGAGGGCGCTCTGGAAATCGCCTATCGAGCCAGAGCCACGGCCCGCATCGCCAACCGTCTGCTCAAGCGTGCCCGCGACTACGCTCAGGTGCGGGCCGACGGCGTTATCACCAAAGCTGTTGCCGAAGAAGCGCTGTCGTTGTTGAACATCGACCCGCTCGGCCTGGACGATTTAGATCGCCAGGTCTTACATTCGATTATCGAAAAGTTTGGGGGCGGTCCCGTCGGGCTGGAAACGATTGCCGCCAGCATCGGGGCCGAGAGCAGCACGATCATGGATGTGGTCGAACCATATCTGTTGCAGCTCGGCTTTTTGGCCCGCACCCCACGCGGGCGAGTGGTCACGCCCCACGCTTATACCCATCTGGGGCTGACCGCGCCCGACCAACCGCAGCAACCCTCCCTGTTTTAAAGGGGCAGGAGAGTACCGCAAAACGCACCCTTCGATATGGCTATCGCCTACTCAGGATGCGTTTTGCGGCACTCTTAGAACATTCTGATTTCATAGAGGAGAAATCTCTTTAATGAAAAGATCGAAATTGACTGGGCCATTGCCGATCATCGCTTTTTTTTGTCTCCTCTTTCTCTCCCTCGGTTGCCAAACCTTAACCGATTTGGTGAGGCCAGAGGAAGGCCCGCCGACGCTGACGCCCGTCCTGCGCGACAGACCGGTCTCCACCTTCGTGCCGCCCCGCCGCCTGGTGCTGACCGGGGTCGATGAGACCGTTCGGCTGGAAACTTACCATATCAATAATCGGCCCATTGACACGTTAGAAATTACCATCAACGGCCAGACCGATTTCCCGGCTGATGTGGCCACGGTGCAGATCGTGGGCAGCGACGGTCAACCCCTGACCACCGCTTCATACGCCCCTGACCGGCCAACGGCCAACTGGACGGTCGAGCTGCTGTGGACGGGGCGTGTACCCGGCGTCTATGAAGTGAGCGTCACTGTGACGGATGTCGATGACCGCCAGAGTGAGCCGGCGTCTCAACGGGTCGAAGTCAGGTAACGGGCCGTGGAACTTCAGCAGTTCGATTACGACCTCCCCCCGGAGCGCATCGCCCAGACCCCGGTCGAGCCGCGCCACGCCGCCCGGCTGATGGTGGTCAACCGGCGCAGCGGCGAGATCAGCCACCATACCTTCACCGACATCGTCCGCTTCATCCATCCCGGCGACATCCTCATCGCCAACGACAGCCGGGTCATTCCGGCTCGTCTCTATGGCCGCAAACTGACCGGCGGCAAGGTCGAGATTCTGCTGCTCAAACGGGTCGATGCCCACCGCTGGGAAGCCCTCGTCGGCGGCAAACGGCTCCGCCCCGGCCTCACCGTCGAAATCGAACCGAAGCACGAAAGCGTCCTGAGTAGCGCAGCATATCGAAGGGCGACGGAGCGCCGGAGCGGCGAAGACGACAATCCCCCCATCGCCCTCACCATCCTCAAAGATTTAGGCGGAGCCAACCGCCTGATCGAATTCAACCAGCCGGTCGATGAGCTTCTGGCCGAGGTCGGTCACGTACCCTTGCCCCCCTACATCCACGAAAAGTTGCACGATGCCGAGCGGTACCAGACCGTCTTCAGCCGGGTGGCCGGCTCCGCCGCCGCGCCGACGGCGGGCCTGCACTTTACACCGGAGGTTCTGCTCCAACTGCGGGATAACGGCGTCCTCCTCGATTACGTCACCCTGCACATCGGCCTGGATACTTTTCAGCCGGTGACGGTCGAGCGCATCGAGGATCACGCTATGCATCGAGAGGTGGCCCGCCTGACGCCGGACACGGCCCGGCGCATCAAC
Source organism: uncultured Caldilineaceae bacterium (assembly GCA_964638395.1). Classification (GTDB taxonomy): domain Bacteria; phylum Chloroflexota; class Anaerolineae; order 4572-78; family J111; genus CAZWZZ01. The sequence goes on along the minus strand of CAZWZZ010000023.1, from coordinate 13,656 downwards.
GAGACTAAGTTGGCCGGGAGACGCCTGGTGGCCGTGGGCACCACCGCCGTCCGCACCCTGGAGACGGCGGCCCTCCGCAGCGCCGGGTACAGTGGCTCCCTCACCCACATCAGCGCGGAGGCCGACCAACGCTGTCCCTGGCGGCCCGTCGTAGCCATCGAGGAGGCCACCGATCTGTACATCTACCCCGGCTACACCTTCCGCGCCGTCGATGTCATGCTGACTAACTTCCACCTGCCCAAATCCACCCTACTGATGCTGGTCAGCGCCTTCGCCGAACGTGACTTGATCCGCCGGGCCTATGAGATCGCCATCGCCGAAGAGTATCGCTTCTTCTCTTTCGGCGATGCGATGTTGATCTTGTAAAAATATCTGACCTCATCTTAAAGGCTACGTTTGATTTGTTCGCTCTGGTCTGCCCCGTGCAAATCGGGGTTTTTTGTTACCTCTGAAACACACTTTTTCCGGATGGCCCATAAATTGTTGCTTCCTCTGTGGCGTAGTATACTACAAGCGACCTAAGGCGTAATCACCATTTGGACAAAATATCAGAGAGCAGCAGCGATGATACCATTGACAGCAAGACATTGGCTCAAGATTATTGGGAGTGTAATTTTTTTATCCGCACTTGGCTACCTGGCCTTGCGCGTATCGTCGGAGGCCAGCGCCCACCCCCACCGTCTGACGGTCACGCCCTCCCCGACCGGTACAATCTCCCCCACTTCAACAACACCCACGCCGACCGCAACGCCCACCCCCACCCCGCTGCCGAATCCGGCTATTGACCAAATCGTCAATCTGGGCCTGCCCATTGGCAACGCCACGGCTCCGCGCCACCTGGCTCTGGATCGGGCCACCGGCCTGCTATACATCTTTAGCGGTGGCCAGCCCATCCTCGAACAGGGCAACAGCCTGACTGTTTACGACACCTTGACCGGAACCTTCACCGACCAAATCGTGGTCAACGAGGCCGCCCGGCAGCCGCTCGATCTGCACCTGGACCCCACCTCCGGCCACCTTTACGCTCTGTGGGAAGGATCATTCGAGAGCGACATACTCCCCACCCTGAGCCTCATTGACGGCCAATCGCTGCTCGTTTTGCAAGATGTGCCCAACATCCAGGCGATGGCGGTCGGCAATGGTCTGCTGTACACCCTCTCTCCGGAGCGGCTGACCGTCTGGAGGCTCTCCCCGACCGGAACGCTGGTGGCCCTGACTCAGAGCGAGGTCACATTCGACAGCACTGACCGGCCCCATCTGGCCGTCAATCCGGCCACCGACCGCCTCTACCTGGCTCTTTTCGGCAGCGACGGCTGGCAGGTTGAAATCCTGGTGGCCGAGACGTTGACTCCGGTCGGAACCTATCCCCTGGCCGGGCGCGTTCTCAAGCTGCTGCCCAATCCGGGTAGCGGGGAACTGTTCGTCGTGGAGAGTGACGGCGACCGCTTCGTCCACCGTCTCTCGGCCGACGGGGAGCAGCTCGATCCCCGCTACCGCATCGACGAAGCATATACCGGCTCGGATATGAGCCTCTCCCCGGACGGGACACAGATTTTTTTCAGCGGCCAACTGCCCTACTACAACGCCGACCAGGAACAGGTACTAGCGCCGGGCCTGATTAGTCTGACCCTCGACGAGTTTGTGCCCGGTTCCACGATTTTTCTACCGACCTCCTTTGAGGAGATTGTCATCAACGAAGCCAACAACCGTGCGTTTGCCCTCAACGCTACCGCTGATGTACTGTATGACATCGATTTGAGTACCAAAACCATCCAAAGCATCGACACGGCTATCGAAATTCGGGATGTGCTGGTGGATGGGGCAGCGGGGGCGCTATTCGTGTCCGACAGCGCCAGCCGGGTGCGCCGCCTCGAGGCGGAAACCTTGTCGGTGTTGGCTGAAACCACACTCGACTTGCCCGACGATGGTGAAAGTTTCATAAAAGGGGATGGGGCCGGCGAGTTGGCCCTGGACAAAACGCGCAACCGGCTCTACGTCAGCGGCGTGCCGGCCTTCGTCTTGGAGGCAGACAGGCTCGACCTGACCGAAACGATTACGCCGGGCGGTCACATCGCTCTGGCCCCCGGCGGGGAGCATGTTTACCTGAGCAACTGCGGTGTCACCATTCTGGAGGCCCGGACGCTCATCAGCCGGACGGTGATAACGGAGAGCCTGCGGGCAGAGACCGCCTATCCGCCCAACCCTTGTGTCAGCTACAGCAAACTGGATGCCGATAATCAATTGCTCTACAGTCTAGCGCCAAATGGCGTGCCCGGCTCCAATGCCGGCCGGCAACTGCACGTTTATGATGTCGCTCTGGAACCGACCCAAATTTTCACGGATTTCATCAATTTCACCCACATCACGGTCGATCCGGCCCACGACCGGGCCTTTGTCAGCTATAGCCGCGACACCCGGCAGAAGTTATTCACCCTGACGGCCTCACCGGCGGGGCCAACCTACACCGACCACCTGGACGGTTTGACCGGCCAAACTGTCTACAGCCCGCCAACCAACCGGCTCTACATCAGCGACCGACAACGCTTGCTCGTCCTGGAGGCCGACACGCTGAATGTAATCGGGACGATGCCATTGCCCGCCAACTATGGCTATCAGGTCACGGCCATCGACCCGGAGACCGAAATGATTTACCTGATCGGCCTGGATGGGCAACTGCTCATCGCGGATGGGAGCCAAACCGCCACGCGGCGGGAAACTTTGGCCGCCTTTGACCTGACAGCTACACCGACCCCGGCCCCTAGTGGTCCCATTCTGGCCCTGGAGACGCTGCCCAGTGGCGACATTTTGGCCCTCATCAACAGCGGCGATGATTTGTCTCAGGATATCCGGCTCTTCAAACGGACAGCGGGGCAACCCTGGCAGCCATTGAGCCAGAATTTGCCGACGAACCTGGCCGTCCAAGATGTGGTCGTGGCCGCCACCGAAACGGCCAGCCCGACGCTCTTCATCGCCCTCAACGCGCCCCGCTCGGCCGGCGGTATCTACCAATCGGTCGATGGGGGCCAAACCTGGCAAGCGACGATGGCCGGTCTGGTCGATCTGTCGGCCAATCGCCTCTTCATCTCTCCCAATTTCGGAGAAACAGACGAGATCATTATGGCCAACACCCTCTATGCCGGTCTCCATACCTCATTGAACGGCGGCCAGGTGTGGCAGCCGCTAACAGACCTGCCCCCCCGGGACATCGCCGCCATCACCGCCGACAGCGCCGCCGCCATCAACAGCGACGGGGTGCTGCTGGCCAGCTACTTTTTAGAGGATCAAGAGGGTGTTTTTCGGGCCACAGTCAAGGCTGATGGCCAGTTAACAGCCTGGCAACCGGTCTTGGCCGAACCGCTGACTCTACTGGCCTTCGCTCCTGATAACGAGACCGCTCTGGGCTTTGGGCGCAGCTTGTGGCGCTCCGGCGATGGCGGCCTGACCTGGCAGCCGGGCGGGGCGGGGTTGACCGGCCTGGATGATAGTGTGGCCCACCGTTTTATCTTCTCGCCCGATTTCGCCACGGATCAAACCGCCTACCTCTTTTTCAAAGATGTGCGAGGCGAGGCTTCAGGGCGGCTCTTCCGCTCCACCGACGGCGGGGCCGGTTGGCAATTGTGGGACAACCCGCCGCCGGATCGTCGCTTCACCGCCATCGTCCAGATGCCCGCTGGTGAGTTTCTTTTGGGCGATGATGAAACCCAGGTGACGACCATCGACCCGGCGACGATGACCTGGGCCGAGCCGCCCACCGTCGAAGCCCCCTTCCCCCTGGATGATCTGGCCGTCTCGCCGGACTTCGCCGCTGACGAAACTCTCTTCGCCGTTAGCCACGCCGAGGGACTGTTCAAATCAACGGATGGTGGCGACACCTGGCAACAGACTGCTTTCCCGGTGCGGAGTACCTCCTTCGAGGGCTACCACTTGGCCGTCTCGCCCGATTTTGGCGAGGATCAGACCTTGTATGTGGCCACCGGCTTCAGCCTGCACCGCTCCGAGGATAGCGGCCAAACGTGGCAAGCCTTGTCCTCGTCGGCCCGACAATCTGGCTTCCCTGCCGAGCGTCTGGCCCTGTCGCCCGATTTTGGTAGCGATGACACCCTGTTGGTCGGCACGCCGGATGCCGTGTTCCGCTCCACCGACCGGGGCGACTCCTGGCGACGGGTGTTGGCCCGGCCCGACACCACCGGGGAGCCTCGCGTGCTGTTGTTCGAGCCGGACGGCGACGCCGCCTACGCTTGGTTCGATTACGACAGTACCCTTTTCATCAGCCGCAACGGCGGCCAACGCTGGACAGAGCAGCCGGGCGCTCCGGCGGACCCCTTCCCCACCGTCACCGGGGCCGTCAGCCCGGCGGGAACGCTGATGTTGCGGCCCGACTTTTTCCCGGAACTGTTCAGGATTAGCGAGACGGGCCAGCGCCGCGAGGCCCTGACCGAGGTCTTGCCCAATGCCTTGAGCGATGTGCGGGCGCTGGCCTACACCTCGACCGGCGCGTTGGTCGCCGGGGGACAGGGCGGCTTGTTCCGGAGCGAGGATGGGGGCCAGAGTTGGCAGCCGCTCAACGATGACTCGTTGCGTGGCAGAACGGTTATTGATGTAGAGGTAGTAGGACTTCAAATTTTTGTTGTGCTGGATACCGGACAGATTTTTGTCGGGAACAGTGGCGGTAATTCTTGGCAAGACATCTCTGTGGAACAATAAGCTGGCGACTTGAGATCCCTGGCGGCAGATTTTAGATCGATTGGAAGCAAGATCTATTGACTCTACAGCAGGTGGATTGATAGAGTTAACACTGGAACTTGATTATGACCGACATTCAAATTCTACCCATCGCCCCCGAACATATCGACGGCTTCCACGCCTGCCTGGATGTCGTCGCCCGCGAGCGGAGCTACCTGGTGCTGCTCGAAGCGCCGCCGTTGAAGGCCGTGCGGGTATTCGTCCGCCAAAATATCGCCAACGATTGGCCCCAATTTGTGGCCCTGCACCGGCAGTCGGTCATCGGCTGGTGTGATATTCTGCCCGATACCAAAGAAGGCTTCACCCATTCCGGCCGGCTGGGGATGGGCTTGCATCGAGATTTTCGAGGCCGGGGCATCGGGCAGCGGCTCGTGGCTCGCACGCTAGAGAAAGCCAGGGCCAAAGGGCTGGAGCGCATCCAACTGGATGTGTACGCTTCCAATAGAGCGGCCATGCGGTTGTATGAAAAGATGGGGTTTGTCGTCGAGGGGGTGCAAAAGCGGGCCAGGAAGTTGGATGGTGTGTATGATGACGTAATTTTGATGGCTCTGCTGTTGGATGGGACGGCCTAATTTTGCTTATCCATCAAGATGAACATCGGCGACCTGTTCCCATCTGTAGCTTGACATTTCATCCCAACCGGTTTCGTGGTACAATGACGATGTAGACACGATAGGAGGTTCCAGTGAGTACCCAAACCATTGATCGATCAAAGCAACCCCTTCAATCAGCCCCGGCTGTGAAGCCCCCCCCCCTCAACTCCGGCGACCGCCTCTCACGGGCGGAGTTTGAGCGGCGTTATCAGGCGACCCCGGACATTCAAGCTGAACTTATCGAAGGAGTAGTATACGTGTCATCACCTATTCACGCTAAAAATCATGCTGATCCCCATTTTATTATCAATACCTGGCTCGGTGTGTATTGTGCCACGACGCCTGACGTAATTGGCAGTGATAATGCCACGCTGCGACTCGATCTTGAAAATGAATTTCAACCGGATGTTTTACTTCGTCTCAAGCCGGAGGTCGGAGGACAAGTGCAAGTGACCGACGACGATTATCTGGAAGGCGTTCCTGAACTAATTGTGGAAGTTTCCGCCAGCAGCGCCAGTTATGATCTGCACGACAAACGCCGGGCTTACGCTCGCAATGGGGTGCCAGAATATCTGGTCTTGCTGGCCTACGAGCAGGAGGTTCGCTGGTTTGTGTTGCGAGAAGGGGTGTATGACTTAGTGGAACCTGACGAGAACGGCCTTCTCCACAGCGAGGTTTTCCCCGGCCTGTGGCTGCAACCAACCGCGCTCTGGGCGGGTGATTTGGGCGCGTTGCTGGCCGCGTTACAGGAGGGGCTGGCCTCGCCGGAACATGCGGCTTTTGTCACGCAGTTGGCAACCCGGCGTCAAGAAAAATGATCCCCCTCGTAACGATGTTCCAAGATTCAAATCGATCAAACCGGGCCACTTAAAACATAAAACGCGAAACGTAAAGTCCACTCTTGAGAAAAAGGCATCACGTTTTTCGTTTTTCGTTTTACGGATGTTTGGATGATTATTTTCTCAGCGTAGCCTAAATCCAAAATAGATTGATGATACCTTGAACGCTGTCCAGAGAACCGCTATGAAATCGGATGCTATCTTTTACGAACTGTTCCAGACGGCCCCCCAAATCTTCTTTGAGTTGATGCAAATCGAGCCGCCGTGTGCCTATCGTTTTGAGAGCCTGACCGTCAAAACGACCGAAAAGCGGATTGATGGCATCTTGGAGCCGGAGCAAGAAGGGGAAGCCATCTACTTTTTGGAAGTGCAAGGCTTTCCTGATGAGGCTATCTATTGGCGTGCTTTGCGGGAAGTCGCTACCTATTTTGAGCAACGCCCCAGTGACCACAATAGTGAGTGGCAGGCGGTCGTGTTGTGGTTGAATAGCGGCGATGACCCCGGTTTTGGCACTCTATCAATCTTGGCAACCGGTTCTTCGCCCAGGCTCGTATCGGTTGCCCTCCTGGATTTACTCGGACAGTTAGATGATTCTAGTCTGGCCTTGAATGTCCTGCGTCCGCTAACTGTTGACAAAGAAACTCAAGTCAGGCACAATCTTTTAACCTGGGTCGAGAATATTCAAAACAGGGCTGATGTGTCACCCCAAATCGAGCAGCGATTATTGACACTCCTGGCCCAGTTGATTGAAGAAAAGTTTAAAACCTTAACCTACAAGGAGTTGAGCCAAATGTTGCAACTAACGCCCCTCAAGGAAACCGAAAGTGTTCGGGAAATACGCCACGAAGATCGGATAGAATTATTGACTAAACAAATCAGGCGAAAATTTCGTTTTGCCGATAGCACAATGGAAAAACTCACGCTTCGTCTGCAACATCTGACTCTGGAAGATTTGGAAGACCTGTTTGAAGCGATTCTCGATATGAGAACCCTCAAACAACTCAACGCCTGGATTGATGTCCGGCTGCCGGATGGGGGTGGTAATTCGTAAGTTACCGGGTTCGCTATCGTGGCCCCAATGCACCTCACAACACTTTGATGCAGCCCCAAGATTTAAATGATCCCAAAGTTGGATGATGAGTCATTTGTCAGTTGTCCTTTGTCCTTTGCAACGGACCACTGACAAATGACAACTGACCCCAAGCTCCGATTTTTGGGATCATTATTTTTCTGGAATTCCCTGATCGCCTCCTGGCCGGTCAGACTTTTTGCCGTATGCCTTAGCTTTCACCACATCACATAGCAGCGCCTTGTAGACCGGAAAACCGGAGATTGGATCGCGGTTCTCAAAATCGGTCAAAGCGTTGACGTTGGCCTGCTGCCACGCTTTCGGGCCGGTGGGACCGCCGCCGCCCATATTGACCTCGACCACGCCGGGCGTAATATCCGTCGTGACCCGCGCCTGAAAGGGAACGCGGCCTCGGGGCGAGATCACGACCACCTCATCCCCATCGGCGATGCCCCGCGCCTGAGCATCCGTCTCATGGATATGGACCAGCGGCCTCGGCTCCCTGGCTACCAGGGGCGGGATATTGTGATGTTGCGAGCGAAAAGAGAATTGGGTGCGTGCCCCGGAGTTGAAAACCAGGGGGTACTGTCTGGCCAGCTCCGGCGTAGCCAGCGGGCTTTCGTGAGGTTCGGTGTAGACCGGCAGCGGCTCGTAGCCATATACCCGCAGCCATTCGGAGGCAATCTCGAATTTGCCGGTCGGCGTCTCGAAGCCGGGCCGCCCATCCCGCCGTAACTCACCCGAAATATATTTGCGATAGTGCATCTCCGGCTCCTGGAAACGGACCCCCTCCGGGTGGGCACGCAGCGTTTCCAGCGAGATGCCGGTATCTCGCACAACCTGTTCGAGCAAGGCCGCCTCGCTCTGGGGCCACAGATGCCCATAGCCGAGCCGCCGGGCCAGTTCGGCAAAGATCAGGTAATCGTTGCGAGCTTCGCCCCGGGGCTCGATGATCCGCTGCCGAAGCTGGACGTAGCCATCGTAGATCATATAGGATTCGATTTCAAACAGGGTCGTGGCCGGCAGCAGAATATCGGCATACTGGGCATCAGCCGTGGGAAAGCGGTTGACGACCACCAGCAAATCGAGCGCCGCCAGCGCCCGCCGCCACAGATCGGGGTTGGGCCAGGCAGTAATCAACGAGGCCCCGCTGACGATGAACGCCCGCACCGGATAAGGCTGGCTCTCCAGAATAGCGCGGGGCAGCATCACGGCGTGTCCCTCTTGGCGCACATCGCAGTAGAGCGGATACTCAGCCGCGCCAATCGGTTTGGGGGCCGCCGGCGGCGGGTCGGTCAAAATCCGGTTCAGTTGCAGCCGCTCCCGCATTTTGAACAGTTTGCCGCCCGGCACATCGAGATGACCGGTGATGGCCTGCACCGTCCACACGGCGCGAATGGCCTGGACGCCGCTGTTTGAATATTCCAGCCCGCTGTACATCAAAATCGAGCAGCCGTGGGCCTGGGCGATGGCCTGGGCCAGGGCGTGGATTTGGTCGGCGGGAACCCAGGTGGTGGCCGCCACCTGCTCCAGGCTGAATGATTCGACGTAGCCCCGCAGGTCTTCAAAGCCGTGGGTCCAATTTTCGACGAAGGCCGGGTCGTAGAGATTCTCCTCGATCAAAACCCGCAGCAGGCCCAGGGCCAGCAGGCCGTCGGTGCCGGGCCGGATGGGGAGCCATTCGGCGTGGGTGGCTTTGGCCGTTTCGCTGCGGCGGTGGTCGATGACGATGACCCGCGCCCCACGCTTTTGGGCCTCCCGGATGTGGCGAATGTTGAGCGGCGGCGAATCGGTGGCCGGATTTTCGCCCCAGACCAGAATCAGGTCGGCATTGCCGATGTCCTCCCGCATATTGCGGATGTAATCGCCGAAGCAGGCTTTGGAGGCTATCATCCCGTAGGAGGCGTAGCAGAGCGACCCGACGCCGGTGGTGTTGGGTGAGCCGAAGGGGAAGAGAACGGCGTTGGCCGACGACTCGACCGTGCCGCTCGGCGCAAAGGCTTCATTCAGGCCGAACTCGAAGTTGCCCCGCCCGGTGTAGATGCAAACCGCCTCCGGGCCGTACTGTTTGGCGATCCGGCGCAGGGCCTCGACCATCGAGTCATAAGCCTGCTCCCAGGTAATGCGCTCGAACTGGCCCTGGCCTCTGGCCCCCACCCGCCACTGCGGATAGAGCAGCCTATCTTCAGAATAGATGATCTCTTTGGCCCGCATGCCGCGGGGACAAACGATTCCTTGGGGGTGGTGTTTCAACGGAGTCAACCGCTCGATTTGACCGTTCGCGAGATGGATGGTGACGCCGCAGCCGGAGGGACAAACGCCACATATGCCGGTCATCACACTTTGGTTTGTCTCGTCGGGGATGGCCGGATGAACTTTGACTTTGTGTTCCATGTTCAGGTCTCCTCTGTTTTTCTTTAGAATAGACCAAAAACCGAGCCACGTCACCCGTCATCTGGCGAGTTTTTTAACCGGCCAACAGGCTATGCGTATTGGAAATTATAGCCGCCGCAGCGGCAGAAAGATCAGCATAGTCTGGGGATCGACATCATAGAGGAGGGCTGTGGGGGGCAGGCGCAGCAGTCGCCAACTGAGGTAGAGATCGCCCACCGCCCCGCTGGCGTTGAAGAGCAGGGCGGTGAAGGCGATGAGTAGCATTAGATTATTGGAGACGGTCAACAGCGGCAGCAGCAGCGTGGTCAGCGCAAAGAGCGGGGCCAGAGCAACGAGGAGGTTATGGTTACGCCGTTGAAATTGACCAAACGCCGCCGCGTAAGCCGCCAAAAGTTGGAGGCTGGCCCCATAGGTGGCTTTGTAGCCAAGCAGTTGATAGGTCAAGCCGTGTATCAACTCGTGAACCAGCACGGTGACGATAATCGTCATCAGAGCCACTCCCACCTCGACCAACCCCAGCCGAAACATAGGAAACTGGCCCTGGAGCCACCAGGTCAGCCCAAAAAGAAAGGGCAGCAGAACCAGGACCAGCCCGGTCGCGGCCAGTTGCAAGGCCAGGCGGGGGTATTCGAAGGGGAGTGCGACGTCGTAGCCGGGGGGCGGTGTGGGTAATGGGGGATTGTCAGTATTCATCCGTCATCCTTCGAACCAGCATCTCTAGCGACATTATCTGATGCCGCTCTTTGGCCGATTTAACCAACTCCGGCGATAATCCCCGCTGTTCCAAATCAGCCAGCCGTTGGGCGGCCAGGTCTTTCGTCTGGCGACTGGCAGCGGCGTGGTTGAGGACGAAGGTCAAAACTTGGACTACCAATTCCTGCCGTTCTCTAGCCATTGCGTCCTGGTTGATCTGTATTCCGACGATAGCCACCACACTCTCCAGGGCCAGCGGCGTCAATTGCGTCGCCAGCGCCAGATGTAAGGCTTCCTCGAACTGCTTCCGGGCCGCTTCAGCGTTGCCCAAAAGCAACCGGGTGCGCCCCAACTCAATCAGGGCAATGGTCAAAGGCCACGAGTCGCTAACGTTTCGGTACAGAGAAACACTCTCCTCGAGGAGCGATGCCGTTTCAAGACGCGCCTCGTCCGTCCTGTCGGTCAAGTTACGCAAGCCACCCCAATTCTTTAGAATGTGCGCCACAGCCTGGATATCACCGACCTGGCGGCTAATGAGCAGACTGTCCCGCAGCGAGGGTTCGACCCACGCCGGCACCGGGTCCCCCCCGGCCAGAGCCAGGCGGCCCAGATAAGCCAGGGCATAACTGCGGTAGCGATATTCGCCGACAGATCGGACCTCATCCAAACTCTGCTGAAACAAGCCTTGTGCTTCGCCGTAGTCGCCCAAATCATAGGCCACCAGCCCTAGCACGATCTTGGAGCGGGCCGCGTAGAGCGCATCATCCATCGCCTGCGAAATGGCCAAACTTTCCCGAAGTCGTTGCCGGGCTTCTTCATACTGACCTTTTTGACAGGCAGCAAAGCCCTGGTTATGCAGGGCCAACCCCCGGTCCCAACTGGCGTCCGGCGGGCGCAGCGTGGTTGGGGCGCTGTGGGGTGCCTCATCGATTTGTTCCAGGCTACCCAAATACCAATATTGGTTGACATCCTCCAGGTGCCCCGACTCGATGATGCGCTGCCAGCCCCAGCGAATGTTGTCAGCTTCGGCGCTCAACTCGGCCAACGTTTGGCCCGTCTCATCTTGTTGCGGGTTTTTGCTGCGCTGCTTGAGAAACTCGGCGTAGTAACGGGCGTGGCGGTCACGGGCCGCTTCATAGTCAGCGGCCTCAGCCTCCAGCTTTTCCGCCGCATATTGGCGCAGTAGCTCGTGAATTTCATAGCGACCGGCCGGCGTGCGCCGCACCAACGATTTATCGACCAACCCGCCCAACATCATCAGCGAGGCTTCGACGACGGCTTGGGCGGCCTCCGGCTGGAACCCGCCCCGAAAGACGGACAGTTGGCGAAAGACGGCCTGCTCCGGGGGGGAGAGCAACTGCCAGGAATGTTCAAAGACGGCCCGTAGGCTGCGGTGCTGGGGCGGGACGTTGCGGTATGAGGTGGCCAGGAAGTCGAGATTTTTCTCGATCTCGGCGGCGATTTCAGCACAACCGGAGAGGCGGAGCCAACTGGCGGCCAATTCCAGAGCCAGGGGCATCCCCTCAACCAGTTGGCAAATACGGATCAGCGGGGGCACGTCATTCTCAGAGAGGGCAAAGGCCGGCTGCACTTTTTGAGCTTGTTGGAGGAAGAGGGCTATCGCGCTATAGCGGTGCAATTCGGAGGGGTCAACCTCAGACCAGCCTTCGACTTCGTCCGGCCACTCTTTTTTGGGATAATCCAGCCCCTCTAGCTCCAAGACCCACTCTTGCATCAAATTAAGCCGCTCTCGTGAGGTGACAACAACCTTGAGGGTTGGAATATGTTGCAGAAGCGTATCGAGAAAGACCGCGCCTTCGATTAGATGTTCAAATCCGTCTAAAACTAGAAGGCTACGCGACTTGTTAAGATTGAGATAATCCAGCAATTGTCCGGCCTGCTGGCCCGCTTTTTTAGGAGTTTCAGGGAGAGCGTTAGCAATGGCTGCTACTACCATCCGGGTCATTTGGTCCGGGCTGGGGGGACTGTCGATCTCGGTTGGGGGGAGCAGGGGAATGTAGTAGAGGCCATCGGGAAAGCCGGTGGCGGTGACCATTGTTTCCGGGGTCAGATAGTGGGTGGCCCCTTCCAGAGCCAGCCGGGTTTTGCCCACCCCACCCGGCCCAATGATGGTCAGCAGGCGACAGTTGGCATTGTCCAGCAGCGACATCATCTGCTTTAGCTCTGTCTCCCGCCCGACGAAGATGTTAGGTTGTGGCGGCAGGTTGTGGGGAGGCGGCTCCTGGCTAACCTTGAGCCGCTCGTAGAGAGATGTGGTCTCGGCCGTTGGTTCAACGCCAAACTCCTCGGCTAAAATCTGGCGGCAGGTTTCGTACTGGGCCAGCGCCGCGCTACGCTGACCGGTGCGGGCCAACAACAGCATCAACTGGCGATGGGCCGCCTCGCGCCACAGGTCGAGAGCGAGCAGCCGGTGGGCATAGTCGATACCGGCCTCGTCGAGATTGTGATCGACGGAGTAGGTGACGAGCGTCTCCAGGGCACGCAGCATCAGCTCCCGCAGATACTCCCGCTCATTGAGCAGCCACTCTTCATAGGAAAGGGAGTCACGGGTATTTAGCCCCTCCACAAATTCGCCGCGATACAGATCGACGGCCTCCCGAAGCGGCGTGGGGTCTGTGACCGGGTCACTATCCTCGATGGTCGTCTGAAAGATAGCAACATCCAGTTGGTATGGCTCGTCCCGGTTGAAGGCGGCGCTCTGGCGGTCGATGGTCAAATATTCCGGCCCGACCACTTTGCGGAGGATGGAGAGTGCCTTGCTCAAATTACGCTTGGCTTTTTTGTCGGGCATGTCCCCCCACAACAGTTCCGCCAGCTTCTCCCGCGTATGCACGCGCCCGGTGACGACCAGGAAATAGAACAGCGCCTCGATTTTGGCCGTACCAAAATCGGTGATGAGAATCTCATCTTTATAGATTTGTGGTTTGCCGAGCAGGTTGATTTGTAAATTTGCCATTGAGAAAACGGTTTTTTAGTGAAATTTACCCTTTTTCGCAATTCTTTCACGATTGAGCGGTAGAATAAAGTATAACACAGCTTTGACTGGCGTAATAATTAGGAGTTACGCGGTTCGCATCCCGAGTAGCCTTGAAAAGGCGTATCGAGGGGTGCAGCCGCTCCAAACGACACCCTTCGATACGGCTACCGCCTACTCAGGATGCGTTTGTTGCTTAACTGCGTAACTCGTAATAATCTTGACTCCGGCGTAAATTTTGGTACTGTTGAAACGAACAATTGAATGTTCTATGTCATTAAGTTAGCAGCATCCCGAGTAGGTGAGCGTAGCGAAACCGTATCGAGGGGT
>CAZWZZ010000022.1:0-20205 GCA_964638395.1 uncultured Caldilineaceae bacterium | reverse complement strand
CGTGGATCGCCAATTTGGAGACGGTCGAGCGGCAGCGGACCGGCATCAAATCGCTCAAGGTGGGCTTCAACAAAGTTTTTGGTTATTACCTGGAAGTCAGCCGGGCCAACAGCGATAACGTGCCGGAGGAGTACGTCCGCAAGCAGACGTTGGTCAATGCCGAGCGGTACATCACCCCGGAATTGAAGGAGTATGAAAATCTGGTTCTCAACGCCGATGAGCGGCAGTTGGAGGTGGAAAACCGCATCTTCAAAGAGGTTTGCGCCCAGATTGGGGCGGCGGGGGAGCGGCTGCTGGCCACGTCGCGGGCGCTGGCCTATCTGGATAGCGTCACCAGCCTGGCTCAGGTGGCCCTCGACCACAACTACGTCCGGCCCGGCCTGAGCGAGGATGATTGTCTGGAGATTATCAACGGGCGGCATCCGGTGGTGGAGACGATGCCCCTGGTCGATGCCGACGGCCTGACTACCGCCTTCGTGCCCAACGATGTCCGCCTCTCCCGCGAGGAGCTGATTCACATCATCACCGGCCCTAATATGTCCGGCAAATCGACTTTTTTGCGGCAGGTGGCGGTCATCGTCTTGATGGCCCAGATTGGGAGCTTCGTCCCGGCGGATTCGGCCCGGATTGGCCTGGTGGATCGCATCTTCACCCGCATTGGGGCGCAGGATGAGATTCACGCCGGACAGAGTACTTTTATGGTGGAGATGGTCGAAACGGCGGCCATTCTCTCCCAGAGCAGCGACCGCAGCCTGATTATCCTGGATGAGGTGGGCCGAGGCACGAGTACCTACGACGGCCTGGCCATCGCCCGCGCTGTCGTCGAGTACATCCACAACAACCCCCAGGTGCGGGCCAAGACCCTGTTCGCCACCCATTACCACGAGTTGACCGAAATCACCAAATATCTGCCCCACATCCGCAACTACAACGTGGCCGTGACCGAGGAGGGGAACAAGGTCATCTTCCTGCACAAAATCATTCCCGGCGCGGCGGATCGCTCCTACGGCATCCACGTGGCCCAGATTGCCGGTATCCCCAAAACGGTCATCGACCGGGCCAACGAAATCCTGGAGGAGCTGGAAGGCAACGCCGATTTCCAGCAGCAGCAGGAACGCACCCGCCAATCCTTCTCCGGCGGCGTGCAGATGTCCTTTCTGGCCCCCGAAACCCATCCCCTCGTTGACGAGATCAAGGCGCTTGAGGTAGACTCTCTCTCGCCGCTGGAGGCGTTGAATAAGTTGTATGAGTTGAAGCAGCGGGCGATGGAGGAGTAGATTTTATTGTCGAGTATTTTTGGCCCTGTCAATAAGAGCAGGATCGTCTAAATGATAGGGTAAAATCCTTTAATTCTAGCAATCCTGCTCTTTTCGGATGACATAAGATCAATCGGTGTAATAGCTAATAGAGGTTTTGGTATGCGTATCCGGGAAATTTATTTCAGAGACTTTCGCTGTTTTCGGGGGGAACATCGTATCTCCTTCGTCGATCCGGTCACCGATCAGGTGCGTCCGGTCACCGTTCTGGGCGGCTCGAATGGGACGGGGAAGACGACGGTTTTGGATGCGATTGAGGGGTTATTGTCATTTCTCAAAAATCATAGTACTTCGCATAAAACTATTGTTGAAGTAAAGCAAACTGGCTTAATTGCTCTAACACTTGAAGTTTCGGAAAAAGATTTACTTGAGGGGTATCCAAAAGAATCTTTTTCTGATGATAAACCGATACAATTTATAGATGTTGCAGTTGGTCAGCGGGATTTAGTATCGGATTCTGTTAGACAAGAATGGACTAATTTGGTTTGCAATCTCGTAGGAAAATCAGAAAAACCTGATATTCGTGTAGGTCCTCTCCCACAGTCTGTAAATCAAAGTCTCATATATATGGACAGAGGCGAGGCGGATATTTATGGGGGGCTAATTTACTTTCCTTATGATCGCAAACTTATCGTAACTCAAGGCGGAGCTATTGAGCCTAGTCCTCGTAAACAGGATGTAATTTCTCATTTTTCCAATGATAGTCGCTGGCAAGGCAGCCTCGAACAACTCTGGGTTTGGCAAAACTACCTCGATTTAGAACAGGGCACACAGGATCGGCAACACTTAGAACCCTTCGTCAAATCGGTCGAGACCATCCTCGGCAAAAATCGGCGTATCCAGATTAAAGAGGGGCGGGTTACCGTGCCGGCCGGGTGGGGCGACAACGGTGAAGCGCCTCGCGTCCGGCTCGACCAACTACCTTCGGGGGAGCAGCAGGTGTTGCTCCTTTTCGGCGAACTGGCCCGCCGACGGCGTCCGGGCTGTATCATCGCCATCGACGAGATCGAGAATAGTTTGCACCCTACGTTGCAACGGCTGGTGATGTGGAATTTGCGTCGGATTGCCAGAGAGTGGGACGCTCAGGTGATTGTGACCACTCACTCGGCGGAGATCATCAACACGGTGCGGGGCGGGGCGTTTATTAATTTGGATTATCCCGACGATCAATTTGATCTGCCGCTGCCGGACGGGGCAGACGAGGCGGCGTAGTGGTTGGCTATCCCACGCTCAACGAGATTGCCTGGCAGTCGGGGGCGGGTGTCTGCATTATCGTCGAAGGAGAGACGGAGCAGGAGGACGCCTGGTTTTACAAGCAGTGGTTCGATGATCGGGCCAGGGAGGTCAGCTTTTTCCCGCAGGATGGAGCGGAAAAAGTGGCGGTGGCCGTTGAGCAGTTGCGGGCTACGTTGGGGCGTAAGCAGGTGTACGGTCTCATCGACCGGGATTTTGCCGACGATCAGGCTGTGACCTATCCGCCCATTCCCGCCGACGGCGTTCTTCGTACCAAAAAATACACCCTGGAAAATTATCTACTCGATCCTGCCTGCTGGTTTGAATACGTCCGTCCCCTGACGCGCCGCTCTCCCAAACCCGGCTGGAATACAGTGGAAGAAGCGGAGGCCACCCTGGTGCAGTTGTACCGGGAGTGTACACCTCTGGCTGCTTACAATCGGACTCTACGTCAGGCCAGGGCTGAGGATTATGTTGCTTTCAAAGCTCTGGACGAGGCCTGGAAACGGTACAAAGAGCATCCCAAGGCGCTCGACAATGTAGATGTGTTGGGGCAATTGCAGACGATTCAAACACAAATGGGGCTGACAGATGTTGATCTGCCTCAATTCTACACCGATCACCTGACCCGTTTACAAAACGCCTCGTTGAATGAACTGGAGACGGGGGTGTCTGGCAAGTATGTGTTGACCCTGCTGCGAGAACAATTTCCGCTGAAAATTTCGGGACGACAGGCGTGGGATGACGTTTTGGGCGCTTACATTGATACCTGCTCCGACCCACCCCCCGATTTAGCCGACCTGATTGACCTCATTCTGACCGAGGCCCATTCTTGATAATACGGCGAGCGAGTTCACTACGGAAAGATTTATGCCGAGCTGTACTAACTACGTTGACAGTTTCAATACGGTTCGGGCCGCGATCTCATCCGTCACCAGGCAATCAATCACCCCCAAGCGCAAGGCCCCTAAAATAGCGGTCGCTTTATCGATGCCGCCGCCGACACCGATGACGTAGGGGGTTTGACGCAGCGTTTCCAAATTGACACCGATGAGCCGGTCGTGAAGCTCGAGGGGCAGCACGCGACCGTGAAGATCATAGTGGTAGCCGCAAATATCACCGACGCCCCCCTGACGGATGATCTCCCGCAGGTCCGGTTTGGAGATGTAACCGGCGGCTAACAAACCAACGTCGTCAGAGGCTAAATGCCCAATCCCCATCAGGGCCACATCCATCGTTTCGAACAAGGCCATATGTTCCCGGATAGAGCGATCTTGCATAATCGCGGCTCGTGTGCCCGGGCTTTCAACCAACAGGGGGGCCGGTAAATATTTGTATTGGCCCCCCAATGTTTGGGCGATGGAGCGGGTCAAGTCCGGCCCATCGAGCAAGGGATTGATCGTCCCAACCGTGCCGGTCAACTGCACGACCGTGACCTTTTTCTGGCGGGCGACCTGCAAGGCACGGCCTACCTGATAGACACTGCGGCTCCAAGAGACGCCCAGCGTTAGACCATCTTGCAGCAGTTCTTCTAAATGACGAGCGGCGATGGCCCCAAGCCGTTGTGTTAACTGTTTCGGTTCCAGATGGCCCGGCACCAGGATTTGGACTTCCTTGAGATCAAACTGATCTAGCAAATCCTGCTTCCAGGTGGCCTGTTTGTCCGCAGGATGGCGGATGGTTATTTTAACTACGCCGGTCTGCCGCCCTTCAGCCAGCAGCCGCGAGACCTGGGGTCTGGAAATATTAAGCTGTTTGGCAATTTCCGCCTGGGTTAAATCTTTTTCATAATAAAGGCTGGCCACCTTAGCTAGTAGAGCGTGCTTACTTTCCGGTATTTCCATGCTATGCTATCGTCCCGCTCTGTCCCATCGAACTTCGATACTCTTACCCACTCACGTCTAATCTATCGCTCTATCATTGAAAGCAGGCCAACCAAACTCTGCTTTATCCGACGACGTTGCGTCCAACTCTATCCAATTGAACGAGCGGGACACAGCCTTCTGCCAGCCCCGATACAATCGAGAGCGGGTATCACGGCTCATGCCCGGCTTCCATACTTTATCGACCGACCATTGCTGTTGAATTTCGGCCAGATCCCGCCAAAACCCAATAGCCAACCCGGCTGCATAAGCCGCTCCCAGCGCGGTAGTTTCGCTAACCTTGGGCCGAATGACCGGCACGCCTAAAAGGTCTGCCTGAAATTGCATTAACAAATCGTTGTTTGTCATTTCGCCATCAACTTTCAATGTGATAATCTCGGCCCTCAAGTCGGCTTCCATCGCCTCCAAGACATCTTTTGTTTGATAAGCTATCGCTTCCAGAGCGGCCCGGGCCAGATGTTCCCGCTTGGTAAAATGGGTTAACCCCGCCCAGGTCCCGCGAGCGCTGCTGTGCCAGTAGGGAGCAAATAGTCCCTTGAAGGCCGGCACAAAATACATACCGCCATTATCTTCAACCTTCTGCGCCAATGCCTCGATGTCGGAAGATTTCTCGATAACTCGTAAATTGTCCCGCAGCCACTCGATAATAAAGCCGGTGAAGGCAATCGAGCCTTCCAGAGCGTAAGCCGTCGGTTGGTTGCCAAACTTGTAGCAGACGGTGGTCAGCAGGCCGTGTCGGGAGGGAATAATCTTAGGCCCCGTATTGATAATGACGAACGAAGCCCCATCGTAACTGTTTTTCACCTCGCGGGGGCGTAGACAGACCTGACCAACGGTAGCTGCTTGCTGAGAGCCTAAAATACCGCAAATCGGAACGCTACCGCCCAACGGCCCATCCGGTTGGGTATGGCCATAAATGTTGGAGTCGCTGGAGGGGCGGATTTGGGGCAACATCGCCGGGGGAATGGTCATAATCTGGCAGATGTTCTCATTCCATCGCGTCGTGGCCAAATTCATGAGCATCGTGCGGGAGGCGTTGGTCACATCGGTCACATGAACGCCACCATCGACCCCGCCGGTCAAATTCCAGACCAGCCAGGCGTCCATATTGCCGAAAAGGGCGTCCCCCCGTTCGGCGGCTTCCCGCAGCCCCTCAACATTATCCAGCAGCCATTTCAGCTTGGGCGCCGAAAAGTAGGGGGCAATCGGCAAACCGACTTGCGCCCGAAACCGATCCTGGCCCCCTTCTTTTGCTAATTGGTGACAGATATCAACGGTGCGGATGTCTCGCCAGACAATGGCGTTGTAGTAGGGTTTACCGGTGCGTCGATCCCAAACGACTGTAGTTTCCCGTTGATTGGCAATGCCGATCGCCGCGATGTCCTCCGCCTTGAGTCTGGCCCGGTTCATCGCGCTGGTAATAGCCACCTGGGTGTTGGCCCAGATTTCCAGAGGATAATGCTCCAGCCAGCCCGCTTCGGGTCGGATCTGCCGGTGTTTGAGGGCATACCGGCTGACCATATCGCCGAGACGATTAAAAATAACACATTGCGTGTTGTGCGTACTTTGGTCTATGGCGATGATGTATTGAGACATGAAGCCTTATTCTTCTGCAAAATTACTCTCGATCAACTCCGCCATCTGCGCCAGGGCTTTCTCTTCATCATCGCCGTCAAAGGTCAGTTCGATCTCGTGGCCTTGCTTGACGGCCAACCCCATCACGCTCAGAATGCTTTTGGCATCCACGAAGGAGGTATCACGGGTCTTATTCTTGACCATAATTTTGCAAGTAAACTCGGCTGCGGTGCGTATAAACAGCGAGGCAGGCCGAGCGTGTAAGCCTACCTCATTCTCAACAATAAATGTTTGCGATAGCAATGTCGCGCTCCTCCGGTCTTCCTTAGTCCACGATCTTTTCCATATCTTTGGCCGCTTCAGCCGCGCTGCTGACCTCTTCCAGGCTACGGCCTATCGAGGCTTCGACGGCGGCAACGATAGCTCCTTCCACCAGCGGCGCGCCACACAATTTTATATGCGCCTGCTGCGCCTCCGGCAACAGTTCGATGGCCATTTGGGTATTCATCAAGGCGCTTCCCAGATCGAACAACACCAAGACCCCGTCCGGGTCATAGACCGCTTGAATAGCCTGTTGGATACGCTCGGCATTGGTGCCGATAGTCTCCTCATCGACTCCCCCCGCCGCCTCAATTTTGACCGTATTTTGGGACATCTGGCGAGCCATTTCTTGCAGCCCCTTTGCTAACAAGTGGCTATGTGAAACGAGAACGATACCTATCATTGCTTCTTGCCTCAATACCCTTTTAATTTACGATTGAGATAAAGCGAAACCAACAGCGCCAGCAAGGCGCCCCCACCATAAGCCAGACCGGTGAGGACGCCCCTGACTGTGTCCCCCTCAGCCACCAAGGGATAGCCGTAGCTATAGCCAAAAAGAATACTGACTCCGACGACTAACCCCCAACCAATTTTTACGAAGATCGCTCGTCGCTTCTCAAACGTTTGTTGTTGTTGATCCTGTTTTGATTTCCGTTTTGCCATAAATTCGCCTGATTGTATTACCTTTTACCGAAAATGCAAGCCTTTAGGCCACTGGGGTATATTTCAATTTTTAAATGAATACTTCACCGTTCCGATGGACGGTTGGAAGGCTGGAAGATTGGACATTATCCTGATAAGCAACCTTCCAATTCTTCCACGCTTCCAAACGATCTGAAATCTATCCCCAAACTGAAATGCTCCTGTGAAAAAAACTGTGGGACAAACTTAAGTTTGTCTTACGAAATTTTCATCCTTCGGTGTCGTCCCATTAGGGACGGTTACACATCCTTCCAAACTAAGGTTTTTGAGCCGAACAGACCGGACAGCTTTCCACTTCAATAATTTGTTGCATCTGTACTTTTGTTAACTGCTCTGCCGGGCCAGGAAGAAACCCCGTCTCCCCACACAGACAGGCGTACCAGCCGATGTTTACGCTGGACCACGCCAGCCGTGGCCCTAAATCTACCAATTCCACATCTAAGCCCCACCGAGCGTTGGTTACCAACCGCCGGCAGCCGCTCGCCCGCAATCGGGTGGCGTAGTGGCCGATGTGGGTGCAGTGACGCATCAGCAACACGCCGAGGGTGATGTCGGAGGGCCAAGGGGTGACTCGCGCATCGGCGCACCACACGGTCAGATTATCCGGCAGCGGTTTGGCTTGAGCCAACAAGTCGGGCTGTCTTTCGATGGCGATCACCCGCCGGGCAATCTGCGCCATCCGTCGGGCCAGGCGCAGATCACCCGCGCCGATGTCCAGCACCACATCCGCCGGTTGGACAAAACTGAGCGCCGTTTGATACGTTGACTCATCATACGGCGCCCAGCGAGCCTCCCACCAATCAAGCCGATCAAGCCGATTAAGCGTGGCCGTTTTGCCCATTCGTTTTGCGGCTCTTGTAATCAATCCCATACGCCTCGGCCAACAACTCGACCGGGTGGATCATCGCCGCGCCGGTGGCCCCGGCAATCTGCCAGCGGCAGGTTTCGCTATCACACACCGCTACCGGCGACCCCGTCGCCTTGACCTGCTCGAAGACCGGTTTCCCGACATCCATGCCGATCTGGTACTTCTCTTTCTTGTAACCATACGTCCCGGCAATGCCGCAACATTCCGCCTGGACGTGCTTGATATCGACGCCGGGGATCATCTCCATCAACTCGATAGCCGGTAGGCCGATATTGTGGGCCTTCAACTGGCAGGGCGAGTGATAGGGCAACGTCTGATGCTGAACCGGTTGGAAGTTGGTGTCCAACTCCCCCTCGTCGGCCAACTCCAGTAGAAATTCACAAATGTCGTAAGTGTTTTGTGAAACCAGATGGGCATCCTCGGTGTCGATGTCGAGGATATGCAGATAGTCCGATTTTAGCGACAGGCTACAACTGGTCGACGTGCCGACGATTTTGTAGCCGGCCTTAGCATATTTGACCAGCGATTTGATATTCTTGTAGGCGTTACTCCGGGCCGCGTCAAACTCCGCATTCGAGAGCATCGGCAAGCCACAGCAAACCTGCCGCGGAATCTCCACCTCGTAGCCGTTATGTTCCAGAACCGCCACCGCCGCCTTACCGACGTGGGGTTCGTAGTAGTTAGTACTACAGCCGTGGAAATAGACGATCCGCTTGGCCCCCACCTTTTTCTTATGCTGCTTTTTGTGAATACCATTGAACCAGCCCCGGAACGTCTCGAAAGAGAAGGAGGGCATCGGCGCTTTGCGATGCACGCCGAGGGTTTGCTCAACGATGATCCGCACCAACGGATTACCCAGGAAAAAGTTGGCTATCGGGGCAATGGGGCCGTTCAGTTTACCCAATAACTCTGATCGTCCTAACAGTCGGTTCCGCAGGGGGATGGGCCGCTTTTCATACAGCTTCGAGCGGGCCTTGGCGTTCATCTCCATAACCTTGACCCCGTGCGGGCAGACCATCGTACACATGCCACAGCCGCTACAGTAATCCAGGCTGTTATCCACCGAGATTTCCTTGGGATTGCGGAGTCGCTGCGCCTGGGGTCCCACAAATTTCGGGCCGGGGAATTTATCGGTCACATTCGAGACCGGGCAGAATGAGGTACAGATGTTACACTTGACGCACAAATCCGCCGAATTTTGAACCTGTTTCCATATCGATACCGTTACATCATCCATTGTCGTCGTTTCTTCCATATATCAATGTCTCCATTTAGTTAGTTGTTAGTTATTAGTTGTTAGTAATTGACTCAACAAGCTGTTAACTACCAACTACCAACTATCAACTATTAGCTCCCAACTATCTGCTCCGCAATCGCGGCGGCGGTAGCTACGGCGAGACCGTCGCCGGTGCGCCCCCGCGTCCAGTCGGAGTGGGCAATCAGCGACCCGGCAATATACAGATTATTGGCAATCGGCTGTTGATTGCCATCCACCGGGTTCAGATTATCATTCACAGCCACGCCATACTGGGCCACGGGTTGCCCGTTCGGATCGAGGAACCCTTTGGCAAACCACATATGGCGGTTTTCGTCCGCCTTGACCGGCAGATCGAAGATCGGCTCCCAAACTTTGCCGATGCCGCCATCCGCATCCGTCTGTATGCCGCCGCCGAAGATACCCCCGGTGGCTAACACATAATTGTCGGCCCGGATCGTTCGCAGCCGATTCGAGGTCTCGACCCGGATATGTTGCACCTGGCCGTCATTAATCGCCCCATCGACCACCTTGCTGCCGATAATCAACTGGCCCTTTGCTTTGAGGAATGTAGCTTTAAGGGCCTCATACAGGCGGCGACCCGGCACGGAGGGCGGCAGGGTGCTGATTTCAAAGACGGTTTTGCCCAGTTGCTTTTCCAGGTCGGCCAACGCCTGCGGATGCTGCTTCAAACCCAGCACCGCCGGGAAGCCAACCCGATCATACTTGCGGGCCTCCCCCTTGATGGCTTTGACCACCTTCTGCCGGAACTCTGGCGTGTCGAAGGCTTTGGCCAGCTCGATGGGGGTACTGTTCATCTCTCCGGCGATAGGGCGTGGGGCGTTGATCGTCAGGGCCGCGGCCTGCACCGCCAAATCCTGGGCATTCAGGTTTTGGCTAATCAACGACGGGTAAAAATCTCGCAATTCCCGAAAGCCGACGATGAGCATACTACCGCCCTTGCTCAATTCGCCGTTGCTGAGTGACGTCGGGGCCAGACAGGTGGGATGCACCGCGCCTGCCCCGCTGGGCAGCAGCCAGTTGCGGTTCGCTTGCCCTTGATAATTGACCAACCCGTTGTTGACCACCTCCTGAAACCGTTTTAGCCCGGCTTCGATCTTGGCCTGCCCCACGTGGTGGTAGGGGTGGGCCGGTCGTTCATTCAAAAAATCTTTCAATTTACCGAGCGGATCCTTGATCGGCTCTTGCGAGGTGGCCGGTTGATAACCTAGCACATCAACGCAACCTGTGGCCAATAGTAAAGCCCCTAACCCGGTCGTTGTCAACAATACTTTTTTATTCGCCTGGGCGACCTGACAAGCCGTCGTCAGCCCGGCCAGACCGGCACCTATAACCACCGTATCGTATCGACTCATCGCTCTCCTTTCTATCTATTCTCAGTAGACGGCAGCACCCTTCGATACAACCTCGTTCCTCGGTTTACTCAGGCTGTGTCCTGAGAGCATCCTGAGCTTGTCGAAGGGCTTGTCGAAGGGATGTGAATGCGGTCTACTAATTCTATTGTTCAGGCATCGCCATCGATGGCTCGACGCCAATTTCGTAATAACCTTCCGTCTCCACCTCGGCAATGCGCTCTTTATCGGCCCCGCTCAACTCGGTCGGCAATTTATCCATGCCCAACACGCCCAGATAGATGCCTTCATCCAGCATCATCTGCCGCAGGTGTTGGCCCCAAGAGACCGTAACCATCCCCTTCCAACGGGCTTTGAGGAAATCGACAAGCGCCTTATTCGTTTCGTAGGGTGGCAGATTTTTCTCCTCGTGCAGGATACCGGCCACGCGGTAGGTGCAGAAGCCCCCCTGGCACGGCCCCATGCCCACCCGAAAATCGCGGCGCAGGTCGTTGATGATGTTGTTCTCGTCATGTTTAATATGCTCTTCGATTTGAGGGCGGGTGACGATTTCACATTCGCAGACCAATTGTCCTTTCCACTCACCCGTCTCCAGCTTTTCGAGACGCTGGCCGAGAGTGTAGAAGGCGTGGCCTTCCCCTTCGGGATTTTTCAAGAGGGTGGTCGCCGTGCGGCAGGGCCGCTTCGTGCCTAACTTCTTGCAAACCAAATCGACCGTTTCCTCGGCCATCAGGCGATAGGTCGTCCATTTCCCGCCGGTGATGGTGATGAAATTATCGACGCCGTCTCGCTCGGTGTGATCGAGTAGCGTGTATTTCCGGGTTACGTCCCGCAGATCGCCCGCTTCTTTGTCTTGATAGAGCGGACGCACCCCGGCCCAGGCTCGCAGGGGCCGGAATTTCTTGAAGGTCGGGACCAACTTCTCCCCCTCATCCATCATCAGCTTGATTTCCCAATCGTCGATGGCGTAATCATCCGGGTCGGCTACATTGACCGAGGTCGTGCCGATGACCGATACCGAACCAATCGGTACAATGATATCACCATCGTGGGGCCAGATGCAGCGGTTGACGACGGTGTTGACCATCCGGTAATTCATGGCGATCATCGTCCCTTTACCGGCATAGACCGTCACATCACAACCGGCCATTCGGGCGATGCGTCCGCCCCAGGCCCCGGCCGAACTAACGACCATATCGGCCTCAATCGTCGTTTCCTCGCCGGTCACTCTGTTTTTGGTGACGGCACCGGTCACTTTGCCATTTTCGGTCACCATATCGACCACTTCATGGTAGGTCAACGTCTCTGCGCCATAATCCGCCGCCGAGTCGACCAGCGATTTGCAGGCCAACCAGGTTTCCACACTGGCGTCGGGCACGCGGAAAGAGCGTTCCATTTTGGGGTTGAGCAGCGGCTCCTGTCGCAGGGTCTCGGCCACGGAAATTTCCTCGGCCTGGATGCCCGCTTTGTGGCAGCCTTCATAGAAGGTATCGGCAAACTCAGGCGGATCGCCCGGAACCAGCACAAACAGCCCACCCGTATCTTCGATGCAGTGGGGCATGACCCTCCGCAAAATCTGGTTCTCTTCGATACATTCCACGGCGGCATCGAAATCGTTGACGGCGTAGCGGCCTCCGCTGTGCAGCAGGCCGTGGAAGCGGCCCGAGGTGCCCATCGACAATGCGCCCCGCTCGACCAGCGTGGCTTTGAACCCCCGCTGGGCCAGATCAAACAGAATACCGCAGCCGGTCACACCGCCCCCAATGACCAGAACTTCAGTTGATTTACGTTTCATTCATTCACTCCCTAAGATCAGATTGGAGCAGTCTTTAAGACTGCTCCAATCTGAATTACTATTTTATTCTACCCAGTCAAAGGTACGGGTGACGGCCTTCTTCCACATCTTGAAGTTGGACGTGCGGGCGGTGTCATCCTCGGAGGGTTCCCAGGTCTTGTCCACGCCCCAGTTGTTGCGCATCTCGTCGGTACTCTTCCAGAAGTCCACGGCATAACCGGCCGCGTAAGCCGCACCGAGGGCGGTCGTTTCCGAAACTTTCGGACGAATGACCGGCACGCCCAGTACATCAGCCTGGAACTGCATCAGCAGATCGTTGTGAACCATCCCGCCATCAACCTTCAGCGCGGTCAAATCGACGCCGGAGTCGTTGTTCATCGCGTCCAGCACTTCGCGGGTCTGGTAGGCGGTTGCTTCGAGTGCAGCGCGGGCAAAGTGACCGCGATTGACGTAACGGGTCAATCCGGCGACCACACCCCGGGCGCTGTCCTTCCAGTAGGGCGCATACAGGCCGGAGAAGGCCGGCACGAAATAGACACCGCCGTTGTCATCGACCGTATGGGCCAGATTTTCGACATCCGGCGCGGTGTTGATGAGGCGCAGGTTATCCCGCAGCCATTGGATGAGCGCCCCGGCGATGGCAATCGAGCCTTCAAGGGCGTAGACGGCATCTTCATCGCCGAACTTGTAGCACAACGTCGTCAGCAGACCGTGCTTCGAGGGGACGGCTTCGGTGCCGGTGTTGAGCAGCATAAAGCAGCCCGTACCGTAGGTGTTCTTCGCTTCACCGACGCTAAAGCAAGCCTGACCAACCGTGGCCGCCTGCTGGTCGCCCAAGTCGCCGGCGACCGGGATCGTCGCTCCAAAGGGACCATCCTTGGCCGTATAGCCGTATACTTCGGAGGAGGAGCGGATTTCGGGCAGCATCGACATGGGAATACCCATAATGTCGGCGATCTCCTTATCCCAACTGAGGCTCTCTAAATCCATCAACATCGTCCGGGAGGCGTTGGTCACGTCGGTCACGTGTTTGCCGCCCTGCGGCCCGCCGGTCAGGTTCCAGATGACCCAGGTATCCATATTGCCAAACAAGGCATCGCCGGCATCAGCCGCTTTCCGAATTTCCGGCACGTTGTCCAGCAGCCATTTTACCTTCAGGCCGGAGAAGTAGGTGGCCAATGGCAAGCCTACCTGGGGCCGGAAGCGATCCTGGCCGCCATCTTTGGCCAGTTCAGCCACGATTTTATCATTACGGGTATCCATCCAAACCACCGCGTTGTGGTAGGGCTTACCCGTGTTTTTGTCCCAAATGACTGTGGTCTCACGCTGGTTGGTGATCCCTACGGCGGCGATCTCATCGGTGCCGCCAACTTTGTCCACAGCGCCTTTGACCACATCCTGCGTCCGCGCCCACACTTCCATCGGATCGTGTTCGACCCAACCGGGCTTCGGGTAGATCTGCTTGTGTTCCATTTGATGCACGCCAACGACCTCACCGGAATGGTTAAAGATCATACAGCGTGTACTTGTCGTACCTTGATCGATTGCAGCAACATACTTAGCCATTACGTTATTGTCTCCTTATCTACTTTGATACACTTTGCCACGTTCACAGTGGCTTGCATTGATTAAAAAACAGGGTTTCTCAGACAGGGGGCAGACCGGTGACCGGCTGTGCCATATCCCTGCCTGAGTCCTGGCATGGGTTAGAGGGTTTGGTTAGATTGACACCTGGCTATCCGTAAAACGTAAAATGTCAAGCGTAACAATCTTTATCGCCAATTTTTACGTTTTACGGAATACGTTTTACACTCGTTGTTGACCAAGTGACAGGCTAACATCCCAGGTTATTGAATCACGCCAGTTACTTCATTCAATCGGACAATTATTAGCCCCAAACCTCGGCAGCGGCTTTCAGCATCATATGAGTAGAGGTCGCGCCGGGGTCTTGATGCCCCTTGCTGCGCTCCCCCAGATAGCTGGCGCGGCCTTTGCGGGCAACCAGGGGAATGGTAGCTTTCATACCTTCCTCGGCTGCCGCAGTTCCCTTCTGCAAAAGGGCGCTGATGTCGTCGCCTGCGTCGGCCGCTGCCTTCATAGCGTCCACAGCGGGCGTCCAGGCATCGACCATCGTCTTATCTTCGATCTGGGCCTTGCCCCGCTGGAGGATGCCTTGCAGGCCGGCATCGAACATCTCAACCAGATCCGCCGTCTCTAGCGCCTCTTTATCGCCGCAGGCCGCGCTGGCCCGCATAAAAAAGGTACCATACAGCGGTCCCGACGCGCCCCCCACCTTGCGGATGAGGGCCATCGCCACCGTCTTGAGGATATCCTTGGGTGATTGAGGATCATCCGCCGCCAGCGCCTCGGTTGCTGCCGTAAAGCCCCGGTTCATATTGATCCCGTGGTCGGCGTCGCCGATGGCCGAGTCTAGCTCGGTCAGATATTGCTTGTTTTCGGCGTACACTTTTTGTAGCGCCTCGATCCAGGCTAACAGATCATCTCGATTGACTGCCATCAGTTACACTCCCCAGCGCAGAGCCGGTGTGTGGACCGGCGCATCCCACAGTTTCAACATCTCATCATCCGCTTTGAGCAGGGTAATCGAGCAACCGGCCATGTCCAACGAGGTGATGTAATCACCGACAAGACGACGGACAATCTTGATTCCTTTACCCATACAGACTTTATGAAGTTCATTATAAACCAGGTAGAGTTCGATCAGCGGAGTCCCGCCCATACCGTTGACCATAGCAATGACGTTATCGCCAGTTTTGAAGGGCAGGTCGCCGATGACCGCGTCGGCCATCATCTCGACGATTTCTTTGGCCGTTTTAACTTTCATGCGCTCCCGGCCCGGTTCGCCGTGGATGCCGATGCCGATTTCCATTTCATCGTCACCGATTTCAAAAGTCGGCTTCCCGGCGGAGGGAACCGTACAGGAGGTCAGGGCCATGCCCATCGAGCGGCCATTTTCGTTGACCTTGCGGCACCAGTCGGCTACGGTTTTGAGATCATCGCCCCGCTCGGCTGAAGCGCCGCAGATTTTCTCGGCCAACACCGTCGTGCCGACGCCCCGCCGGCCGGCGGTGTAGAGGCTGTCCTGCACGGCCACGTCATCGTCGATGACCACGGCTTCGACATTGCTGCCTTCGGCTTGGGCCAGTTCGGCGGCCATCTCGAAGTTCATAACGTCGCCGGTATAGTTCTTGACGATGTGCAGCACCCCGGCCCCGCCATCGACGGCTTTGGTGGCCGCCTCCATCTGGTCGGGGGTCGGTGAGGTGAAAACATCGCCGGGGCAGGCCGCATCGAGCATGCCCATACCCACGAAACCGCCGTGCATTGGCTCGTGACCACTGCCACCGCCGGAGACGATGCCGACTTTGCCCTGCACCGGGGCATCAACTCGCACCACGTAGGCCGGGTCATAGTTGACCTTCACCAGATCGCCGTGGGCGACTTCAACACCCTGGAGCGATTCTTGTACAACATCATCCGGGCTATTGATTAGCTTCTTCATCGATTTGTCCTTTCATTCATTGACAGGAACTACATTGTTTAGAATATGAGGGACGAACTAGATATTTATTTAGGGCCAAAAGGGTAGGAAAACGAACTGGTATAGAACGGCACCTAGAATACCGCCGATGATCGGAGCCACGACCGGAATCCAGGCATAGCCCCAGTCAGAGTCGCCTTTGCCGGGGATGGGCAAGATAAAGTGAGCAATACGCGGTCCCAGATCACGGGCGGGGTTAATCGCATATCCCGTGGGACCACCGAGGGATAGACCGATACTGAACACAAGAATACCGATCAAGTATGGGGTTATACCGATACTTCCGGTAGCAACCGTTTCACCACTGACGACCAGTTGAAAGTTATTCGCATTGGTGATACCTAAAACACCGATCAACAGCATGGCCGTCCCGATAATCTCCGTAATCACATTCCAGAAAGGATTGCGGATCGCCGGGCCGGTGCTAAAGACGGCCAGTTTCAGGCCAGGGTCGTCGGTTGCTTCGAAGTGCTGGAAGTAGGCCAGCCACACGATAACCGCTCCGATAAAAGCGCCAATCATCTGGGCGACGATATAGTTGATTGCTGAGGCAATACCACCGGGCAATGCCCCAATAGCCAACAAGCCAATCGTCACCGCCGGATTGATGTGAGCGCCGCTGATCCAGCCGGTTACATAGACAGCCATCGCCACGGCAAAACCCCAGCCGGCCGTAATGACAATCCAGGCCCCACCGCCGCCGCCGCCTTCACCTTTGTTCTGGCTCAAGACAACGTTTGCTACAACACCATCACCTAAAATGATCAGAATCATTGTGCCGACTAACTCGGCGACAAAGATATCCATTGTTAGTTACCCTCCACGTTGAGTTAATTAGTTGAAATTGACTTCAGAATTCTCCCGCCTACCATTACGGACAGGGCGGGGCTTGCAAGAAATACCAGGTTAGGTTAGTCTAAGTTCAAGAACGCTTGACCACCACCTCCTTTCATAAGATTGAGCATAAGGTTGAATTGAAGCAAAAAGATGTCAAATCGATTATATTAACCTAACCAACTTCACAACTCGATATATAGATTTGTTGGGAATAACAAAATCGCCAAAACGTCGATAGCTTTTGGATTGAAATTCATAAGACAACTTTGTCCTCCGTACCGTAGTCTATAACGTTGTGGCAGTTTGTTCAGCCAGAAAAACAGATGTTTTTGCGGAGAAAGTGGAGTTGGTCAGGCTTCAATCGCCTTGAGGCGTAAAAAATCCACCAATTTTTCTGAACAGACGTTCAGATTACTGGTTTGGCTGAACAATTGACCATATCATAGCACTATCGTCCTATTGTGTCAAATCGTGATTCTAAAATTTGGCGGATCAGAAAACCGGTGATTGATTTAAATTTTTTTAACATATATTTAATTATTTTTTAACTTTAAAATTACTTGAGGTTAATATTTTGAATCTATCGTATCGGCGGGGTTTTCATCGCAATTTAATTGCTTTGAGAAATTGAACAATTATTTTTGGGAGAGGCGTATGCCCGGAGTGTTGTTACTCAATGCCAGTTACGAACCGTTGACCATCATCACCCACAAACGGGCCACGTCACTCCTTCTCCGGCAGCGGGTCGAAGCCGTTACGCAAGAGGTCCTCGAAATTCGGGGCGTCTCCGTCACATTGCGTATCCCAACGGTGATCCGCCTCCGTCATTACATCAATGTCCCCCGGCGAGGCACACGCTGGAGTCGGCGGGGTGTGCTTGAGCGGGACCGGTACATCTGCATCTACTGTGGAATCCAGTCGGGCCAACGTCAGAAAAGAACCGTCTTGACCAAACGAGATTTCTCCATTGACCACATTCTGCCGATAAGCCGGGGCGGACAGAACAGTTGGGGTAATACCGCTTGTGCCTGCAAACGCTGCAACCAGCGTAAGGGCAATCGAATGCCGCACGAAGCGGGCATGAAGCTCCGGTGGGAGCCAAAGATACCCCGGGTCAACTATCTTGTTCTCTCCGGGGCCATCCCAACGGCCTGGAAACTGTACCTTGATTTACATAATTAACCTCCTCCCCTATTCCTGGCATCTCTTGAAAATTTTGGTAAAATAAAGTATGGCATACGGTTGGGCAGTCGCCGCAATCCTACTGGCCGGTCTGATTGGTCTGCTGGTATTGAGGCGGCGTTTACTTCAGGAACTCAAGTTGGAACGGCGTAACGTTCTGGAATTACAGCGCGAACTGTCGGTGACGATTGGCGAGTTGTCCGACGTCAAGACCCGACGTAAGCGGTTGTTAGCGGCTTCAACGCAGGCTCTCATCATTGTCGAGAAGGATCATCGAGTTTCCAGCGCCAACAAGGTGGCCAGGTCCTTATTTGGCCCGTTGGACAAGGAGCGGCACACGTTTATCGAATGGACCCGGAAACACCAGCTTCTGGAAATGGTCGATCAGGTCTTGGCCGGGCAAAAAACACCGACCCTTTACTTCTCGATGGGGAATAAATTTCTGGAAGCCAATACCCGCTCCATCAAATTCAAAAAAGAGGTCGTGGCCGTGGCCCTGGCCATCCACGATGTGACCGAACTGCAACGCCTGAGCCGGGCCAGACGGGATTTCGTAACCAACATCTCCCACGAGTTACGGACGCCGCTGGCCTCGATCCAACTCCTGCTGGATACCCTGCTCAACAAAGAAGTCCTCGATGACAAAAGTATGACCCGCACCCTCATCGATAGAATTACCGTCCAGGTCGAAACGTTGAGCCAGTTAGCTCAGGAATTGATGGACCTGTCGTTGATCGAGTCGGGCAAAGTCCCGTTGAAAATGGCCTCCTATCCGTTGCGCCATCTGGTTGAAAAACAAATCGAAAAGCTACAACCCCAGGCGGAACGTAAGAATATTGCCTTCAATTTAATGATTCCGCCGGAGGTCAACGTTCTGGTCGATAAAACGATGATCGGGCGGGTCGTCTCCAATCTACTACACAATGCCCTAAAATTTACCGACGCCGGGGAAGTGATTATTTCGGCGCGGCGCTGTACGGAAACGATCAACGCCAATGGTCAAATCCGGGAAGAGGATTGGGTGACTGTGGGCATTACCGATACCGGCGTCGGGGTCGCGCCTGATGAATTACCCCGCATCTTCGAACGGTTTTATAAAACGGATCGGGCCAGAGACCGCAAGCGCTCCGGAACCGGATTGGGGTTGGCTATATCCAAACATATCGTAGAAGCTCACGGTGGTCGTATCTGGGCTGAAAACAACAAAACCCACGCCGGTTCAACCTTCTATTTCAATCTCCCCGTCGAAGATTGAGGCCGCCCAGGTTTTAGAAGCTGTTTTATAAAGTGGAAGTTTACAGAGTTATCCACAGATTTACACAGATTTTTATCAGAATTTTGATACTATCAGTGACAATCTGTGTCTATCTGTGGATCCTGGAACTCTTTTAAAACAGTCTCTTATAGTTAATTTTTCCTATCTCCGGTTTAGGAAAAAACTGCTATACTCTATGACTGATTTTTAACAATCAGTACGCTTTGGTAAGGTAAACCATGTCATCACAGATTACGACCAGAACTGTCAGAGATTTTGTGGGCAGTGTCAGTGACCGGCATTATACGATGTCCGGGGTGGTCATCGCCGCCTCGGCGGCTCAGGCCGTGGCGTTGGGGGAAGCCTGTCTACAAATCAGTTTCGATCATCAAGTCGATAGCCTCGATTGGCAAGAAGTTACTGCCCGGATCGAAAAGCTGATTAGCCTCAAAAATAGTCTTTTGGAATGGGCCGACCAGGAGGCGCAAGCCACAGGGCAACAGCATAATGTTGACAGCGGTCAACAAATTCCTCTGGCGCTGTACGACAGTCCCGCCCAAATTGCCCAATTGTCCATCACGGCCATAGAAATTTTGCAAGAATTTCGCACTCTGGCCCTCTCCGACCTGGTTGATGATCTGGAAATTGCCATTCATCTGCTCAAGAGTACGGCCAGGGCGGCGCTCGATCTCTTGAAAAGTAATCTTAAGCGGGGGGCCGATGAAGCGGTTGTCGCCAAATATGGTCCCCTGGCCACCGAATTGAGTTCGCAAATCGGGGGATGGTTAAAAACTTCAGGTAGTTAGCTTGACACTTAGGAACGGCACTTAAATAAATTACCCAGTTCAATGTTCGTGATAAAACGTAATGCGTAAAACGTAAGGGTTTTCTGAGTAAGTCATTACGTTTTACGTTTCACGTTTTAGGGGAGCAAGGAAAACGGGTAAGTTATTTAATTCTCATTCCATAGCGGCCATTACGCTTTACGTTTTTCGTTTTACGGGGTGACGTTGTTCAATCCGGCGGGTAAAAAAGTGTCAACCTATTT
>CAZWZZ010000021.1:0-21009 GCA_964638395.1 uncultured Caldilineaceae bacterium | reverse complement strand
CAACCAATTTTTCGTTACATTCCAAATTCATTGTAGTTTGGCGGCACAAACATTTTCCGCAGTAAACTTGTGATTGGTTGTCAGACATTCAATCATTGGTCACTTATTGCCAACGACTGACAACTAACAACTAACAACTGACAACCAACCTCACCGCGCCGTATAGCCGGCATCGACCGGAACCAGCGCCCCGGTCATATAGCTGGCCTCATCCGAGGCCAGGAAGAGAACCACCCTGGCGATTTCTACCGGTTGGGCCAGGCGGCCCAAAGGCACAGTCTCGGCCAATCGTTGCATATCCGCCGGCGTGGGCGGACGCTCCCGCTCGGAACGGAGCATCGGGGTGTCCACCTCGCCGGGACAGACGGCGTTGATCCGAATGCCCTCCTTGACGTGATCGAGGGCCATCGCCCGCGTGATCTGGTGGACGGCCCCTTTGGTGGCGCAGTAGGCGACCACGCCTGCCGCGCCGACATCGCCCCAGATCGAGCCGAAATTGATGATCGCCCCCCGGCCCTGTCGTTGCATGGGGCTGATGGCCGCCCGGCTCATATAAAAGACGCCGTTAACGTTGATGTTCATAATCCGCTGCCACTGCTCATCCGTCGTGCCGGTTGCATCGGCCCGGACGATGATCCCGGCGGCGTTGACCAGAATATCCAGCCGCCCGTGCCGCTCCAGGGCCGTGTCGATGGCCCGTTGGCAAAAAGCCGGGTCGCTGACATCGCCCACGACCGGCACCTGAGCGCCAATCTCCTGGGCCATCTGCCCCGCCCCCTCGCCGTTGCGATCCACCAGCACCACCTCGGCCCCGGCTTCGGCAAACTCCCGCGCTGTGGCCGCCCCCATGCCGGATGCCGCCCCGGTGATGAGAGCCACGTTGCCGCTAAAGTCCATAGGTTTCGCCTCCTTTCATGCCACTAGCCCGTGAGTATACCACACTCTGGGGGGGGATGAAATTGGCTGTATCGTTTTAAGGTTTGGGGAATTCTCCCTGAACCACCTTTCGCCGCCCGATCAACCGCGCCCGCGATGTGCGCGGTCTCTATTTCGCCGGGGGTACGACTCACCCCGGCGGCGGCGTGCCGATGGTCACGCTGTCGGATAAGGTCGCGGCAGGGATGGTGTTGGCGGATTTAGACAATGTGGCCTGGCGCTGAAGAGTCCGGTATAATTAAGCATCAGAGATGGATTGTAGGAGGAATTAGATGCAGCTTGAAGATTATTTTGACTTTATAGCCGAGGATGCCATTCGCCTCGTGGGGACGCGCATCGGTATTGAAACTGTCATCGACAATTATCAAAAAAACAAAGCCCCCAACATAGATGGAGCCAATTCTCTTTAAGATAGCGCATTACACGCCGTTCATCACAGAGGCCAAAAATTGGCTCAAGTCACGAATGAGCGGGTGTTGACGGAGCGTTCCGAGCGTCTGGGGATCAAGCGTGGGCAGCAATGTCTCAGAGTCCTGGTTGTTTAATTTTAGAAATTTTTTCGGCCCGGATTTCGACATTTCCCACTCCAGTGGAGAGAAGCTCTGGTGCAATGCTTTTTCGAGCAGAGGTTTCTCCTGAAAAAAGACGATTTCCATTTCCGGGACGGCGACAAAAACGCCAAACGGCACGCCGGGCGAGACCTGGTTGAGGGCTTCGTGGAGAAAATCTTTTTTCTCTTGAACACTCAACACATCTTCCGTATCAGCATCGACCACCAGGGCTACGGGACGCTGTTTCGCCACAAGGAGTGACTGGGCTAAAGTTTGCGCGGAGTAGCTCCCAGAACCGGCTACAAATCCTGTCTGATCAACAAGGTTTGGTGGTAATAATGATTTGAGGATAGCCACATCAGTTTTTCCCTCTGTAACAACATAGGCCCGTTTCATTCTATAACTCCTACTCTGATATTGTATTGAGGGAGACAACGCTCAATCGCCATACGGTACTTGGCAATCAACCCTCGGCGTAAGAAATTGTTTTCAAGCGCAAATGCTACTTCTTCACCACTCCACAACAGAATCGTTTGTGGCGCAGTAAACGGAGCTAAGGTAAGGGCGGAGGCGGTAAAGCCGCTGTAGCTAAAAATAAGACCGATGGTCGCCGCCGGTCGGCGTAAAAGTTGACTCCGCAGCTTGGCGATTGGTTCGAAGTTGACCTTTTTGTTTTGGTCTTTTGTCTCCACAAGGCAAGCTAACCCATCGGCATATATAGCACCATCAATTTGCTCGATTTCATCTTCACCTATTCTGACACTGTAAGGCCAGCGCACCTCGGCCTCTTCAAGCTCAAAAGCGCGGAGGATCAGATATTCAAAGGCTTTACCCGGTTCCCAATCGGGCGTATCTCTGCGTTCGATAGCCTGCCACAGGTCAATTAGGTCACTCAACTGGTATGTTGAAATTTTTTGCCGATAGTCCAGATCGTTTGGCATCAGATGTCTCATTAAACAGTGTAGTTATTTTAGCATAAACCCTGTCAAGATGCGACGCCGATTTCACTCATCAAACAGCTCGCCGACCGAAATGCCGAGATGAATGCGGCGGATGACTTCGGCCAGGAGGGGCGCGATGGAGAGGACGGTTAGTTTCTCGAATCGTTTGTGGGCAGGGATAGAGACAGTGTTGGTGACGACGATTTCCTTAGCCGGGGACTCGGTCAGCCGTTCGATGGCCGGGCCGGAGAACACGGAGTGGGTGACGCAGGCGTAGATGTCTCTGGCCCCTTCTTTGACCAGAAAGGTCATCGCCTCGACCATCGTGCCGGCGGTGTCGATTTCGTCATCAAAAATAATGCAGTTTTTGCCCGTGACATCGCCGATGATGTTCAGCGCCTCGGCGGTGCTGCCATCCTTTTTTTGGGTGCGCCGTTTCTCGATGACGGCCAGGGGTAAATCGAGCCGCTGGGCGAAGTTGCGGGAGCGTTTGGTGGCCCCAATGTCCCCGGCGACGACCACCCCGTTGGGGATTTTTTTCTGGCGCATATAGTCGCTCAGGATGTAGAAGGCGGTCAACTCATCCACCTCGATGTTGAAGAAACCCTGGATTTGCCCGGCGTGCAGATCCATCGTCAGGAAGCGATGCGCTCCGGCGGTAGTAATCAAATCGGCAATCAAACGGGCCGTGATCGGGACGCGGGGTTGATCCTTTTTGTCGGTACGGCCATAGCCGTAGTAGGGCACTATCGCCGTAATCCGCCCCGCCGAATCCCGCTTGACGGTGTCGATCATAATCAACAACTCCATTAAATTATCATTGAGCGAGACGAGATTCTCCTCGTCGTCATAGGAGTTGGAAATCGGTTGAATGATGAAGACATCTTTGGCCCGAACACTGCTGTGCAGGCGGCAAAAAATATTTTGATTGCTGAACTTGAAGACATCGGCGGGGCAAAGCGGCACGGCGAGGGCCTGGCTGACTTCCTGGGCCAGCGCGGCATTGGCCGTACCGCTGAAAAGCGCGATTTCTCCATACATCATTATCTCTCCCTTGTGTCGGTTTAAGAAGCGATCACAAAACCACACTTTTCGTAACAACGTAGGGGGGGGCCTGACATTATCTACGCATTTCCGACAGAGCGGCGATCAGGCGCTCAACCTCCGCTTGCGTGTTATAATGGGCTAACCCGACCCGCACCATCCCCCCGCTTTCCTCCACACCTAGCCGTTCGGTGACGTTGATAGCGTAGTAATGACCGTGCCAGACGAAAATACCCCGCTCCCCCAGATACGTGGCGATTTCCTGGGGTGTGAAGCCCTCCCGGGTAAAGGCCACCGTCGGACAGCGCTCGGCGAAGGCGTCCGGGTCGGTGATGCCGTAGATTCTGACGCCGGGTATGGCTGCCAAAGCAGTGATGAGCCGGGTGAAAAGCGCCCGTTCATAGAAGGCGATGGCCTGCATCGCCTTCTTGAGGTTTCGGCGGCGGCCCTCGTATTGGCTAAATTGCTCGGCGAATGGCGAGCCATACGTTCGGCCCACCTCGGCCAGGTAGTCAATAGCCGCCGTCACCCCGGCCAACCCTTCCTGATTGAGCGTACCGGTTTCAAATTTCCAGGGTACGGTCGGGGCGGCGGGGCGGACTTTGTAGGCCGGTAACTGTTCCAGCAGATCGAACCGGCCCCACAAGGCCCCGACGTGGGGACCAAAGAATTTGTAGGCCGAACAGACCAGGAAATCACACCCCAAACTCTGGACATCTATCGGGCCGTGGGGGGCGTAATGGACGGCATCGACCCACAGCCAGGCCCCGACGTTGCGGGCCAGGGCGGCGATGCGCCCGATGGGGTTGATGGTTCCGACCGCGTTCGAGGCATAGCCAACCGCCACCAGCCTGGTTCTGTCGTTGAGAGATGCCGCCAGGTGATCCAGATCGAGGCGGCAATCCTCCACATCGAAATCGACCCAGCGAATGGTGGCCCCATTTTCCTCCAAAACCGTCCAGGGGGACACGTTGGCGTCGTGGTCGAGGCGGGTGACGACGATTTCGTCGCCCGGTTTCAAGGTGCGGCCAATGGCCCGGCTCAGATTGTAGGTCAGGGTGGTCATATTCGCCCCAAAAACAATCTCCTGGGGCGCAGGGGCGTTGAGAAAATCGGCCATCGCCCGGCGAGCCTCGTCGATGACTTCATCGTTGCGGCGGCTGGTGATGAAGGGGCCGCCGTGGTTGGCGTTGGCCCGCACGAAATAATCAGCCATCGCCTCGATGACCCGCTGCGGAACCTGCGTGCCGCCGGGACCATCGAAATAGACATAGGGCCGACCCTGCTCGTCTGTTTCTTGCAGGGCCGGAAAGTGGCTGCGAACCGGCGATAAATCGAGATCGTTGGCAGACATTACGACTCCTTTGAACGTTTTTTAGCGCGACGCATAAACTCCGCCTGGCTGTTGATGGGGGCTTTGTCACCGGGCGTGCGGCGGACGTAGCTACCGTCCCCCTGGAGGAGGCGGGCATTGGTATTATCGGCCAGGGACAGCTCCAACGTGTCGATGAGTTGTTGTTTGAGGGTCGGGTCTTCAACGGGGAAGAGGGTTTCGATGCGCCGGTCGAGGTTGCGCGACATCAAATCGGCCGAGCCGAGATAGATTTCGGATTGGCCGCCGTTGTGGAAATAGTAGATACGGGAGTGTTCCAGATAGCGACCGACGATGCTGATGATGCGGATATTATCGCTCAGGCCGGGCAGGCCGGGGCGCAAGCCACAAATGCCCCGCGTAATCAAGTCGATGCTGACCCCGGCCCGCGAGGCCCGGTACAGATGGCGGATAAAGGCGGCATCGATCAGCGAGTTCATCTGGAACACCAATTTGGCCGCCTGGCCCTGCTTGGCCCATTCCATTTCCCGGTCGATCAGGGCGGCAAACCGTTTCCGCAAGATCAGGGGGGCCACCAAGAATTTTTTGTAATCCTCTTTTTTGGAGTGGCCGGTCAGGGCGTTGAACAGATCGCTGGCATCTTCGCCAAAGTCGGGGTGGCAGGTCAACAGCCCCATATCGGTGTAGATTTTGGCCGTAACGGCGTTGTAATTGCCGGTCGAGAGATGGACGTAGCGGCGCAGGCCATCATTTTCGCGGCGAACGACCAGACAGATTTTGCTGTGGGTTTTGAGGCTCATAAAGCCATACACGACGTGAACGCCGACCCGCTCCAGCGATCTGGCCCAGGTGATGTTGCTCTCCTCATCAAAACGGGCCTTCAATTCAACCAGAGCCGACACCTGCTTGCCGTTCTCCGTGGCCTCCATCAAGGCATCGACCACGGGCGAATTTTTCCCGGCCCGGTAGAGCGTCTGTTTGATGGCCAGAACTTTGGGGTCGCGGGCGGCGGCTTTCAGAAAATCGACGACCGGCATGAAGGAATCATAGGGGTGATGGAGCAGAATGTCCCCCTCCCGGATCACCTTGAAGATTTGCTGGCGGTTATCCAGATTACGGAGGCGGGCGGGAACGACCGGCATATAGGCCGGAAATTTCAGATCGGGCCGGTCAATTTTCATCAGGCTCATCAAGCCGCTTTGCCCCAGCGGATCCTGGCTCTTGTAAATATCTTTCGGGTTGACCTCCAGATTTTGGGCCAGAATTTCGAGCGTATGGTCGGGAATATCGGTGCCGACCGTCAGCCGGACGACGAAGCCGAAGCGACGGCGGCGGACGGTGGCCTGCATCGCCTCCAGCAGGTCATCCGCTTCATCGGCTTCGATCTCGAAATCGGCGTTGCGGGTGATGCGGAATTGGTGGGCCTCCATAATATCGTAGCCGGGGAAGAGATGGGGCAAGTTGTGGGCGATCAAATCTTCGAGCCAGACGAACCGGTGAACCCTGTCGTCATCCTTTTTGAGACGGTTGACTTCGATCAGACGGGGCAGGGTACTGGGCACTTTGACCCGCGTAAAAAATTCGGCCCTGGTGTCAGGGTCGCGGACGAGAACGGCCAAATTCAGGCTGAGGCTGGAGATGTGGGGGAAGGGGCGGCCCGTATCGAAGGCCAGCGGGGTCAGGATCGGAAAAATTTCATCCTCGAAGAAGTCGTCGGCGGCCTGTTTTTGGGCGGCGCTCAGTTCCTCGTAAGTATGGAGATAAACGCCCGTTTCACTCAGCCGGTCCCGTATGTCTACCAGACAACGGTGCGTTTTTTTGAGGTTCTGGCGCACAATTTTGCGGATGGCGTTCAGTTGCTCGTTGGGGGTCAAGCCGTCGGCCGGGGCAGCGGTTACGCCGGCGGCGACTTGCTGCATGAGGCCGGCCACGCGCACCATAAAAAACTCATCCATATTGGAGTTGAAGATAGCCAGGAATTTAGCCCGCTCCAGTAG
The DNA here is from genome assembly GCA_964638395.1 of uncultured Caldilineaceae bacterium. Taxonomy (GTDB): domain Bacteria; phylum Chloroflexota; class Anaerolineae; order 4572-78; family J111; genus CAZWZZ01. Next base: position 14,207 of record CAZWZZ010000021.1, on the reverse strand, counting down.
CGGGTGGCTTTCATCCTGCGCTTCCGCTAAAACTCGTTGGTTGAATTGGAGAAGACTCAGTTCTCGGTTGATGAATAAATTGGGGTTGTAGGGATCAAAGGGCGGCGGTTTATCCCCGGCCTTGTCCGGCGGGGAGGAGATCGTCCGCGTCTGGGGCATCGGGCTGTCGGATAGGGTCATCGGGGCCTCATTCCAAATATGCTTTTATTTTATCGACCAGATCAGTCAGGATAAATGTTTTAGAAATCATCTCATCGGCCCCGGCTTTCAAGGCCCGTTTCGCTTGTTCCCCTCTGGCGTAAGCAGAGAGGACGAGGATGGGAATGTGCTGCGTTTTTTCGTGTTGCTTGATTTGCTGGACGGCGACGGCCCCATCCATGACCGGCATCATCAAATCCATGATGATGAGGGCCGGTTGGTGGTTGATGGCCATCTCCACCCCTTCTTTGCCATCCGGGGCCTCCAAGACCTTATAACCGGCTCGGCTCAGGGCTAAACGTAGCAACATCAATTGGGTTGGGTCATCATCTACGCACAGTATGGTTTTCATCAGTGACTACCACTCTCAGGCAAAATAACATCATTAATAATTTGAATAGATTTTAGATTATACCACTATCAGAGGAGGTGACAAGGTGTTTGGGGTCAACGAGGCGTGACGCCGTTCAAAGCCCGCTCCTTCCGGGCGATTCTTTGCCCCCGCTGGTCGCTCAGCGAGCGGTTGGCTGCCCTCAGGTTTAAGAAAAAGTGGTTGACGTCTGGCCTGGTGGATAGTATAATCGTTAAATAATGGCGCTTTCAACAAATCCTCATTATTGAGTTAAGTGTATTGTAAGTAGTTTTGTAACGACCCAGCCATCATATCATTTCGAGCGACCCATTCGACGACGCTCAGGGCAGGCTGAAGGAGCGAAAAATCTCTCAGATGGTTGGTTGTTTGCAAACGGCGGCTTGGGTAGATTTCTCGGCTGTCCGCCTCGAAATGACATACCTGAGCAGTGACGAAATCCCTCGATCTGGTGCAAAATATAATCAGGACTGACGCAGTGGCCGTAGTTTATCCCCCGCAATCCCCCTGAATCGGGGGGAAGCGGGTGTCTCTACCCTAGCGGGGCAATGATGACGCCGCCCCCGGAGCGGGGTGACAATGATACCGTCCCCGGAGCGGGGCAGGCGGGGAGGAGGTCCGAGCAGCCAACGGCGTAACGCCTCCCCGAAACATAAAAGGGTGTTGCATTTAATCGCGTGAATCAATATAATTAAATGAATGTGCGTTTTAATCTAACTGATAGGAGATCAGGGTGGCAGTTGAAACACGGTATTTAAGTTCCCCGGACCCGCAAGATTCGGATGATGCCGATGACAATATGGATGAACATATTTTGCCCAAAGGAGCAATCCTCCAGAGCCGTTACGAAATCATCAAAGTTTTGGGCATTGGCGGGATGGGGGCCGTCTATTTGACGAAAGACCTGCGCTTTACCGGGGTGGCCAGGATGTGTGCGATCAAAGAGATGATTAGCACCACGCCTGATCCCCAGGTGCGCCGTCTGGCCGTTCAAAGTTTTGAACGGGAAGGCAATCTGCTGGTTAAATTACGCCATCCGGGCATCCCCCAAATCTACGACTTCTTTACCGAGTCCGTCCGTAGCTACCTGGTGATGGAGTATGTCGAGGGGGGTGATCTCGAGGATGTTTTGGAAGAGACCAGTGGTATGCTGCCGGAGAGTACTGTCGTCGATTGGGCCATTCAGGTCTGTGATGTGTTGGTCTATCTCCACGGGCAAGACCCGCCCATCGTCTTTAGAGACCTGAAACCGGCCAACATTATGTTGCGTAACTCATCAGACAAAATATCCTTGATCGACTTCGGGATCGCCAAAGCCTTTGAAGTGGGCCAAAAAGGGACGATGATCGGCACAGAGGGGTACTCCCCTCCGGAGCAGTATCGCGGGGTGGCCGAACCCCGGGGCGACATTTACGCCCTGGGAGCCACCATGCACCATCTGTTGACCAAGCGAGACCCCCGCCTGGAACCACCCTTCACCTTTCACGAAGAGCCGGTCCGCTTGTTGAACCCGGCGGTGTCCGAAGAAACCAACGCGGTCATTATGAAAGCCCTGGAATATGAGCCTGAAAAGCGGTACGCCTCCGCCCAGGAATTTAAGGAGGCCCTCCAGGCCGCCCTCCGGGGCGACTCCCAGACACTCGGCTCCTCGCCATCGGTCATGGGCACGCGCCTGCTCTCCAATCCGCCGGCCACAGGGACGCGCATGCTCGACCAATCCGCCCTGCCCCCCCGCCCACCCCAATCGACGCCGCCGCCGGCACCTCAACCCCAGCAACCGCCGCCGCAGGGCTACCCGCCACAGCAAGGCTACCCGCCCCAGGGCTATCCGCCACCCCAGGGCTACCCGCCCCAGGGCTACCCGCCACCCCAAGGCTATCCGCCCCAGGGCTACCCGCCCCAGGGCTATCCGCCGCCGGGCTACCCGCCCCAACCGGGGGCCCCCGGCTGGGCAGACGAGGCAGCCTCGCCCGATGAAGACTCTATTCTGCCGGTCTGGAAATTCAAATGTGAGGATGAGATCAGAGGCAAGGCCCCGGAAGTTGATGAGGATACCCTCTACGTCGGGGTGTATGACAATAATGTGTATGCCCTTGATTTGAAGAGTGGTGAATTCAAGTGGAAATATGCCACCGAGGGAGGCATTGCTGTCAAACCTGCCCTGTATAAAGATCGGTTGATCTTCGGCTCCGAGGATCAGGTGGCGTATGCCGTCACCACCAGTGGGCGTCTGATGTGGACCTGTCCGACCGAGGGGCGCATCCGGTCATCGGCGGTCGTCGAGTTCGACCACGCCTTTTTTGGCTCGGATGACCGGCATCTTTACGCCGTCAATGCCCAAACCGGGCGGATTATCTGGCGGTATGAAGCCCTGGCCCCGGTCCGCTCCAGCCCCACGCTGGGCGAGGAGCTGGTCTATGTCGGCTCGGAGGATGGGCATCTGTACGCGGTTGATCTCTCCTCCGGGGCGTTGCGTTGGAAGTTCAAGGCCAATCGGGGCATTACATCCAGCCCCTTGTTGTATCAACAAGAAGCTATTTTCGTTGGCTCAACGGATAGGAATGTCTATTGCCTCGATGCGAAATCCGGGTATACTACCTGGCGTACCCGGACCAACAATGCCATTATTTCCAGCCCCACCGTCTTCGATAGCACCCTGTATATCGGCTCCACGGACAAAAATTTGTATGCGATGGACATCAGAAGCGGTCGGGTGCAATGGAAATTCAATGCGGAGGCTCCCGTTATCTCCACCCCGGCGGCGACAGAGGAAGCGGTTTATTTTGGGACGAGCGCCGGCGAGGTGATTAGCCTCAACCGGCGGGATAAAAAAGTACGGTGGCGCTTCAAAACAGGCGGGGCTATTACCTCCTCCCCCCTGGTCAAAGATGGGATTGTCTACATCGGTTCAACCGATCATCACGTCTATGCCTTACCGACCTAGCGCATAAACAATCATCGTGGAGTCTATCAGCTTATGAATTTTTTCCAGCGGCTCTTTTCACAACCCAAAGTCGATAACCGGCAACCGGACCCGCCCCCAGCCGACGACTCTGTCGCTCCACCAGACGACCCGCCTGCCGTTCAACGTGATTCCGCCCTCGTTGTAAATATTACCCATCTGCCCCCCGGTCTCCACGTTGGCAAATTTTCGGATGTGGGCAAAGTCCGGGAGCGAAACGAGGATTTTCTCTTTACGATTTCCTCATTGATGCATCATCCCTATGGGCAGGAGCCGTTTGGTATTTTCATTGTGGCCGATGGGATGGGGGGTCACGAAAAAGGGGATGTTGCCAGTCTGGTCGCCGCCCAGACCACCGCCGGCTTTCTCCTGGAAGAAATTTATCTCCCCGCCCTGAAATATAACGACAAAAATAGTTCGAACCGCCCGGTCAAGGAGGTCCTGGTTTCGGCTGTCGAGGCCGCCAACAGCCAGGTCATCAAGGCCGTACCGGAAGGGGGCACGACCCTGACCGGAGCCTTACTGCTGGGGAACAGCGCCTATATCGCCCACGTCGGCGATACGCGGGCCTACTTCTTTAAGGAGAACAGCCTCAAGCAAGTCACCGAAGATCATTCGCTGGCCCAACGCCTGCGGGAAACGGGACAGGCCACCCCGGCACAGATTGCACAGATCGACAATGTCCTATACCGGGCCATTGGTCAGGGCGAACCCATCGAGGTCGATACCCACGTCCAACATCTCCCGCCGGGTAGCTCGCTGCTCCTGTGTAGCGATGGTTTATGGAAAGGCATTGATGATGACGAGGTGATTAGAGAGACGGTGAATGGCTCCGCCTCTCCCCAGGAAGCCTGCGAAAAGCTGGTGGCCCTGGCCAATGATAATGGTGGCGAGGATAATATTACCATCGTGATTATATCCATGGGCGCGGAAGTGGAGACGCCCACGTAAGCCTATCAGTCCTGACGTAGTTGGCATCCCGAGTAGCCTGGTAAAGGCGTATCGAGGGTACACCCTTCGATAGGCTATCGCCTCCTCAGGATGCTTTTGTATCAGTCCTGACGATGCCTCGGTCTCAATAATTCCGAACGGATAAACATTCGATGCAAGCTGATAAAAATTATTATGCGATCTTGAAAGTAGACGGAAATGCCACGGAAGATCAAATTCGGAAGGCTTACCGGGCCTTAGCCCGGCAGCACCACCCGGATGTGAGCAGCCATCCCCAGGCCGCCGAACGGTTTCATGATCTCCAGGAGGCTTACGAAATCCTGGCCGACCCTGAGCAACGGCGTAAATATGACCGGCTGCGGGCCTCCCACGGTCTCGATAAATCGTCGGCCCTCAGCATCCGCTCCGTCACCAGCCACAAACAACTGTTGACCAATGTGGAGGAGCAAGCCTTGTACGTTTGGTTAGATATTAGCCCGGCCTCCGACTTGCCCGCTTCCCGGCTGCCCTTGAATTTATGCCTGGTTCTGGATCGTAGTACGTCGATGCAGGGCATGCGCTTACAACAAGTCAAAGAGGGAACCCGCCAAATCATCGACCGGCTCAACCCCCACGATGCCCTGAGCATCGTCGTCTTCAGCGACCGGGCCGAGACGATCCTGCCCGCCCAGAAAGATGTGGACCAGGCGTTGGCCAAATCCATCACCAGCACCATCCAGGCCAGCGGCGGCACCGAAATGTTGCAAGGCTTGACCGCCGGCCTCAAAGAGATCGAGAAAAATCGTAGCCCCGCCTCGGTCAATCATATCATTTTATTGACTGATGGCCAGACCTATGGCGATGAACAGGGCTGTCTCGAAGAGGCCCAATGGTCCGGCAACAACCAGGTTAGCCTGACCACAATGGGCGTTGGGGCCGACTGGAACGAAGATTTGTTGGACCAAATGGCTTCTCTGTCCGGTGGCTCCTCAGTCTACATCGACTCGCCCCGCAGAATTGTCGATATGTTCAAGGATACCATCCGGGACCTCAGCGCGGTCGTCGCCCGGGAATTGACGATGAGCATCAGCCCGGCGGCCACTGTAACCTTGAAAGATGTCTTTCAGATCACCCCCCATATCCAACGTTTGGAAATGCACACCGGGAAAGCGATCCTCGGTCCCCTGGGCACGGGGAACGGCAAAACCTTGTTGATGGAATATCGTGTGGGCCGCGAAACCTCCCCCGGTCAAAAGAGCTTGACCCGGATTACCATCGAGGGGGACGTGCCGGGGCAATCGGGACGACGCAATTGGGAATGGACTGAAATTCAGGGGGAGTTTGTGGCTAAGCTGGAAAAGCCCCCCGAAATCCCCCCCATGATCGTCACCGCCTTAGGAAAATTGGCTATTTTCAAGATGCAAGAAAAAGCTATGGACGATTTAGAGAATGGACAGATTAGCGCCGCCACCCAACGCCTGGAAACGATGGCCACCCGGTTGCTTAATCTCGGTGAGACGGAATTGGCCCGGGCCGCCCTGTTAGAGGCGGGCCGCCTGGCCCGAACCGGCGATTTGTCCTCCGAGGGGCGCAAGAAGATTCGTTACGGCACACGCAGCCTGTCAATTTTACCAAAGGAGATCCATCGTGATTAAGTGCCCATTTTGTGGAACCACTCACGTAGCCAATACCCTTTTCTGTAGCGAATGTGGCACCTATCTTTTAGAGGATGACCAACGGGGAACCGACCCTCTGGGCACGGACGAAATAGGCTGGGTGGGCGAAGGGGAAGAGGGTGAGGGTGAAAACGCTGCCGTCCAGGGAACCGGCCCTCTGTCGATTCGGCTGGTCATTGGCGACCACCAGCGTGAGATCGAAGCCCCCCTCAACAAAGCCGTCCATCTGGGCCGCCTCGACCCGGCCAGCGATGTCTTTCCCGAAATCGATCTGACCAACGATAACGGCCTGGAAAAAGGCGTTTCCCGGCGGCACGCCCGCATTTTGAAACGGGAAGGAACCGTCGTCGTCGAGGATTTGGGCAGCATTAACGGCACCTTTATCAACGGCAAACGCCTGGCCCCCTATCTGCCCGAAGTATTGCAAGATCGGGATCAACTCCAACTGGGCAAGCTACTCATCGAAGTCGAAATGCGCTAAAAAATTCGCCCGGATGCGCCATTTGTAGTAAAATTTATGATTAAGGAGAGCTTATAGATGGCAATTACCGTAATCGTTCACGTTATGAACGCCGAAGCCTTTGTGGGGGAAATCGAGGAACTGCCCCCCCTGACGGCCAATTTTATCACCTGCACCAACCCCCGGGGCAAAGATGGCAAACCGCTGAAATATATCGAACCGGAAGCCACCCGCGTCATGTACCCCTGGCACCGGATCAGCTTTATCGAAACCCTGCCCAGCGAAGAGGATCAGGAACAGGTCGAAGTCTTCTTCCGCGATTAACCCGCTTTTCATCCCCTTGTGCTATACAGATAAAACCGTCCGGACTGTGACGGTTTTTTGTTTTCTTTGACATTTTACCCGTCGCTGAGTAAGATACGGAAATTATTGGGACAGCAACGATAACCAAGTCTAACGAAAGGTCAGTAAATCATATTATGGCAACGCAACAGGTCGTGCCCCCTGCCTCAGGTTCGGCACAAAATATCATCAATGGTCAAGACCCGGCCCAGAAATCAGCATTTCTGCATGGCCAGATCGATCCCGCCCAACCCCTGCTCTACTATGATCTGGAGAAGGAGATCGCTTTTGTCTTCCTGCCCAACGGCTTGCAATTGACAAATGCCGATCAGGAGAAGATCATTGGCCGCTTGACCAACAAATTGGTCAACACCCTGCCGGCCGAGGAGCGGAAATTTTTCCTGCTCAATCCTAAACCCTTCCTCAGCCTCGATAGCCTGGTCAAGGCCGTGTTTGAAGCGGACGGCATCACCGAGGCAGATCTGAAAGCTCAGCAGGAACGGGTCCAACTTTTGGAAGAGATATTCCAGATGCAGGATGAAGCGGCCCTCAAAGCAAAAATCAAGGAAAATGATGACAAACTGGACCGCCAATTCTTTGAGATTTTGACCACTTCCATTCAGGCCGCGCAGATGGAAGGGGGCCAGGCAGCTGCCCAGGCCCTTCTGGGACTGCGGGCCTTCATCGGCAAACATAGCAGCCAGGGCCGGCAGGCGATCAAAGAGATCGATGAGGAAATGGGCGTCATTTATGTCCAGACCCAGGAGGAGCTGCTCGAAAAGTTGAAAAATGCCCAGAATGATGAGGAGTTTACCTCCCTCGTCGCCGCCGGCCACGCCTTTATGGATTACGGCTTCTTCCAAACGTTGACCGGCCAGATCGACGCGGCGGCCAAAGCCGGCGACCAACAAACGGAAACGAGGCTCAAGACGCTCCGGGCCAAAATTTTGGAGACCAAGGGGCACTTGGAAGAGCAGAGCCGGGCCTCGATGGAAAAAGCCGTCGAATTTCTGAAAAAGGTGCTGCAATCGGACGACCCGGTCAGCCTCCTGGTCAAAAATGCCGACCAGGTCAACGATGCCTTCTTCGCCGTGCTGTCGGCCAACATTCAAGAAGCACGACGCCAGAAGCGAGAAGACGTCGCCCGGGGTATGGAGATGATCGGCAATATGGCCCTCAGTATGATACAAGAGGCCCAGGGCGGCGGCCAGACAGCCCCCACCCCGACCGGCCAGCCCCAGCCCGAAAGCGACATCGAGATCGCCAAGTAATCAGGAGGCTTAGAGACTGTTTTTTACGCCTTCCAGAGTCCACAGATAGACACAGATTGTCACTGATGTTATCAAATTTTTGATAAAAATCTGTGAACATCAGTGTAAATCTGTGGACAATAATGGCGTAGACTTCCTAAAGTCTTGTTGTATGAAGTCTCCAAACAGGCCGGGCGTCAGGCAAGCCGCACCATCTCGAGACGCCGGGCCTCGGCATCATAAATAACATAGGCGGGGGATGGCCTATCTTCGGGGCGGCCCACGCTGCCGACGCCGACGATGAGGGTATCGCCGGGGCGTAAGGCAATGGCGGCGTGGCTCAACTGTTGCAGATGATTATCGGCGGTGAAGCGCCAGATGAGCTGGCGATGGGTGTGGCCGTGGAAAAGGAGCGGCACGGCCGCCGCCTGCAAAGCGGCGATGCTATCCCACACCGCCTCCGACTCAAAATGAAGATAGGGGAACAGGCGGGCCATCGACACCTTGTGCCGTTGATCCCGCAGATCGGCCAATGTGCCCAGGTTTGGCGGCCAGAGCGGAGCGGCGTGGGTCAACCAGAAACCCTCCCGCTTGCGGAGCGGCGGCAGGGCCAAGGCCCAAGCCCGGTTTTCCGCCGACAGAGACCGCCACCCGGTCACTTCCCAATTGCCGAACACCGTGGGTGCGTTGACCTGGCGGACCAGATCTACACAGGCATCGACCCCCACATCCCCTAAACAAAAATAGCCGTCCACGCCCTGTGCCCCGGCGTGCCGCAACATCGCCGCCAGCGTGGCCGCGTCATTATGAACGTCGGAAAAAATAGCGTAGCGCATCGCCACAGCGTAACACAAGATGAACAATGAGGCAAGAGGAGATAATGTGACCAACTATCAAAGCGTCAAAGGGATGCGGGATGTTCTCTTTGACGAACAGCGTTACTGGCGCTATATTCTAACCAAAATACAAGAAACCGTCGATCTGTTCGGCTACCAGCGGCTCGATACGCCCGTTCTGGAAGAGGCCAACCTGTTCGTGCGGGGCGTCGGCGAGGGGACCGACATCGTCGAAAAAGAGATGTACATCTTTGAAGATCGGGACGGCTCCTACCTGGCCCTCCGCCCGGAATTTACAGCCGGTATTATGCGGGCCTACGTCGAAAACGGCCTCCATACCCTGCCCACCCCGCTCAAAGTGTGGACGGTCGGCCCCCTTTTCCGCCACGAACGCCACCAGAAAGGGCGCTACCGGCAACATACCCAGTTCGATGTCGAAGTCATCGGCGAGCAGGACCCGGCTGTCGATACCGAAGTCATCAACCTGGCCTGGCATCTCTTTACCGCCCTGGGCTTCACCAGCCTGCGCCTCTACATCAACTCCACCGGCTGCCCGGCCTGCAAACCGGGCTACATCCAACAGTTAGTCGATTATTTCAGCCGCTTCGCCGACCAACTGCCGCCCGATGACCAAATGCGCCTGGAGAAAAACCCGCTCCGTATCCTGGACAGTAAAGAAGCGGCCACCCAACCCCTGCTGGAAAAGGCCCCCCGCATCACCGCTGCCCTGTGTGCCGACTGTGACGAGCATTTCCGGAAATTGAAAAGCTATCTGACCGCCACCGGCCGGCCTTACGAGGTGGATTATCGGATCGTCCGGGGCCTGGATTACTACACCAAAACCGTCTTCGAGATCAAAGCGGACGGCCTGGGCAGCCAGGATACCATCTGTGGCGGGGGACGGTATGACGGCCTGATTGAAGAGCTGGGTGGCCGGCCCACGCCGGGTATCGGCTTCGGCTCCGGCCTGGAACGGTATGTCATCGCCATGCAACATCTCGGCCTCGACCCACCCCCCGCCCCCCGGCCCCGGATCACCGTCTCCTACCTGGGGGAGACAGCCAAAGTAGCCGCCCTGAAATTGACCGACACCCTCCACAGCCAGGGGCTGGGGGTCATCTTTACGCCGGGGGATCGGAGCTTCAAAGCCCAACTCAAAAGCGCCAACCGGATCGAGGCCCGGTACGCCATCATTCTGGGAGAAAACGAAGTCGAGGCCGGCGCGGCTGCCATCCGGGATATGCGGGATGGCCAACAAATCCAGGTCCCGCTGGCCGACCTGCCTGCCTGGTTGCAAGAAAGATTATAACCTATCGTGTCTTCAGCGCGCAAGTTCGAGCCAAAACCGCCCGCCTTTCGGCATATCGGCATCCTCTACCATCCCAAACTGGCCGAGTCGCGGGTCATGGCCGCCGAAATCTTGGAATTTATCGAAGTCCTGGGTGCTTCGGCCTGGGTCAGCTCCGGCTGGCATGATGAGGAGATCATAAGCTATCTGCGAGACATTGATCTGTTGATTACCCTGGGCGGCGACGGCTCCATGCTGCATGCCACCCGCCTGACCCAGGAGCACCCCGTCCCCATCCTGGGTATCAATATGGGCCGCCTCGGTTTTTTGACCGAGGTGGAGCCGGCCGAATGGCCCATCCGCATTGAACAAACCCTCCGGGGCAACTACTGGATCGAATCCCGCATGATGGTCCAGGCCGAACATCGCCACGCCGGCGCGGCCAACACCTACGAAGCCCTGAACGAAGTGGTCATCGGCCGCGGTCGGCTGGCCCGCGTCGTTCGCCTGCATACCTACATCGACGGCAGCTTTCTGACTACCTACGCCGCCGATGGCCTGATTATCTCGACCGCCACCGGCTCCACCGCCTATGCCCTGGCCGCCGGCGGCCCGATCCTGCCGCCGGAGCTGGAAAACTTTCTGTTGATCCCCCTGGCCCCCCATCTCAGCCTGGAAAGACCCCTGATTCTCTCCAGCGGAGTCACGGTCCGGGTGGTCATCTCCACCGATCACGTCGTCGTCCTGACGGTGGATGGCCAATTTGCGGTCGAGTTGAGCGATGGGGATGAGGTGGTTATGCAGGCCAGCCCCCGCCTGGGCCGCTTCATCCGCCTCCAGGATAAAAATTATTTCTACCGGACCCTGATGGCCCGCATGGGCTGGCCCCAGCCCAAAGAACAGAGAAAATGAGAGGAGCAATAAGTCGAAGCCTCATGAGTGATACAGAAGCAACCGATCTGCTGAAACAAGGGTTAACGGCAGCCCGCGTCGGTGATGTTGAAGATGCCCGCCGTTTGCTGTCGGAAGCAACGACGCAGATGCCGGACAATGTTGACGCCTGGCTGGCCCTAGCCGGCGTGGTGGATGCCTTGCCCGAAAAAAAGCGCTGTTTTGAGCGTGTCCTCGAGCTACAACCTGACAATCAAGAAGCACGGGCCGGTCTGGCCCGCGTTGAACAAAAATTGGCCGATCAGGCCCCACCACCTACCACGGACAATGGCCTGGCCGTCTGTTATCGCCATCCCGATATCGAAACCGGCCTGCGCTGTAACCGCTGTAACAAACCGATCTGCCCCAAATGTGCCCACCGCACCCCCGTCGGCTTTCGCTGCCCGGAGTGTGTCCGGGAGCAGGAGGATAAATATTACAGCGGCGGCCGCGGCGACTATATCATTGCCGCCGTCGTCACCCTGCCTCTGACGATTATTACGGCCGGCCTGTTTACCATCTTTCTGGGGCGTCTGGGCTTCTGGATTATCTTTATCGGCATCTTCATCGTTCCGGCCATTGCCGGCTTCATCGCCGAAGCCGTCCGCTGGGCCGTCAAGAAGCGCCGCTCCCGCTACCTGGGCCGGGTCGTGGCCGCCTGTTTCATCCTGGCCACCCTCCCCTTTCTGATTTTGGGGCTGCTCAACGGCATCTATTTTGCCCTGGCCCCCGGCCTCTTCCTCTTTCTCGGCACTTCAACCATTTTGGCCAGGTTACGGTAGGCCCTACAGACAAACAGGCGGGCAATAACATCGAATTTGACTCAGCAGTTCTCAATTTAGAGCTATACCGAAAACAGAATGAGACTTAAACTTTTGCAAAGGGACGGTTGGTAGCTTCGAAGTAGCGGTCGCTGATCTGTTTAGCAAGAGTGGCCCACGTTAATATGAAATGTCCTGCCTCAAATTAAGCAGTCCGGTTTCTATGCTCGCTCGACATTGATCCGCTGTTGGCCGACGCGATAGCTGCCGGTTTTGGCCAGGACGCGCCCGACCAACGGCTCCGGGACATCGACGAACGTTTCCTGCTTCTGAATGACAATTTTGCCCAGCGTATGGCCAGGAATATTGGCGTGATAGGCCAGTGTGCCGACGACGTGGCTGACTCGCACGCCATCCGCCTTGCCCACATCCAGCGTCAGGCGAACCATACCTTCTTCGTGGGATCGTTTACCGGCGGATTTGTGATGTTGGCTATTTTTTCGGTCAGAGCGTCGCCCTTGCCGCTGGGCGGCCCGGCGGCGCTCTTTGCGCGAAGGGCGTTTCTGTACCTCGCTGATGGGGGCGATGGGCCGCTGCTTCTCTTCGGCCCGGGCCAGCTTGAGGGCCACGGCAGCCACCATCAGCGGCTCATGCCCGGCCTCGATCAATTCCGTAACCAACGCCTGCTCCCGGCGACAGCGTCCCCGCCGCAGCCACATCTCCATCTGGGCCATCAGTTCCGCTTCTCGATGACGGGTGATATCCTCGATGGTGGGCAGCGTAGCCCGCTCGATTTTTTGCTTGGTGTAGGCTTCGATTTTGTGTAAGCGCCACTGCTCCCTCGGCGTCAACAGCGAAATGGCGACACCACTCCGCCCGGCTCGCCCGGTGCGCCCGATGCGGTGAACGTAGCTCTCCAAATCCTGCGGCAGTTCATAATTGATGACGTGGGAAATATCGTCGATGTCCAGGCCACGAGCGGCGACATCGGTCGCCACCAGCACCGTGATTTGACCCTCCCGGAAGCGATCCAAAATGCGGATGCGGGCATCCTGCCCCATATCGCCGTTGAGGGCCTCGGCGGGAAAGCCTCGCGCCGTCAATTCGGCAGCCAACTCGCCGCTGGCCAGCCGGGTGCGGACAAAGATGAGGGCGCTGGTAATCGGTTCCACCTCGAAGAGACGGGTCAAGGCAGCGGTGCGGTCGGCTTCGTTGATAAGATAGTACCGCTGCTCGGTAGCGGCCACGGTCATCTGTTGGCGCTGGATGATGATGGCTTGGGGATCATTCATATACCGGTCGGCCAGGCGACGAATCGGCTGGGGTAGTGTCGCGGAAAAGAGGGCCGTCTGGCGCGACGGCGGGGTTTGTTCAAGAATGGCTTCGATATCTTCGATGAAGCCCATACTGAGCATCTCATCGGCTTCATCCAGTACCACGCTGGAGACACCGCTCAGGTCGAGGGCCTTCCGCTTTATCAAATCGAGCAGGCGACCCGGCGTGCCGACCACCACCTCGACGCCCCGTTTGAGGGGGCCAATCTGCCGGCCATAGGCTTGCCCGCCGTAAACGGCCAACACCCGCACGCCCCGATGGCGACCGTAGCTTTGGAAAGCCTGGGCCACCTGGATGGCTAACTCCCGCGTCGGGGCTACCACTAAACTTTGCACCCCCTTCTGACCGGTCGTCAGGTTGTGTAGAATTGGCAGGGCAAAGGCGGCAGTTTTGCCGGTTCCTGTCTGGGCCTGGCCGATGATGTCCCGCCCCGCGAGCATGGCCGGAATGGCCGCTGCCTGAATCGGCGTCGGCTCGGTGTAGCCCGCCTCCGCGAGGGCCTGCTCCAGACGGGAGTCTAACTTAAATGTGCTAAAATCTGGCGTTGTCATAAATCTCCTGGTTTTTTATTGATTGAGGCCGCTGTTTGGCATCACCGGACCGGCAAGGCTCCCTCTTGTTACGCAACAGCCACCTCTCTCCACCCGGATGAGCTACGCTGTGGCAACAAAAATGCCCGATCAACTGAGTCGGGCAGTCATTGGATTCCTCAAGTTTTATTGTCAGTAGTCCCGAACGCACTTTTCGATACAATCTCGTACCTCGGTCTACTCAAGATGCTGCGGTCTACTGATTGTTTGCTTTTTGGGATTCTGTTTAGGAGTTACGCAGTTGAGCGACAAACGCATCCTGAGTAGGCGGTAGCCGTA
>CAZWZZ010000020.1:9893-21135 GCA_964638395.1 uncultured Caldilineaceae bacterium | reverse complement strand
GATACGGTTTCGCTACGCTCACCTACTCGGGATGCTACGAACTTAATGACATTGACTGACTATCTGAAGAGAGCCTATTTTTCATGCAGTCCGGGATGGACAAACTCGAAAATTACCTGCTCCGGCAGGGTGAAATCCAAAATACCGGGGCGCGGCTTCTGCGCGAAGTGGTGTATGACCGGCTGTATGATGCCATCAGAAACACGGATTTACAGCCGGGGGATGCTCTATCAGAGCCGCGGATTGCCAGGGCGCTGGGCATCAGCCGCACGCCGGTACGGGAGGCGCTGCATCTGCTGACGCAGGCCGGTTTGTTGGAGGTCATTCCCGGCCGGGCTGTGCTGGTGGCTTCCCCCTCTATGCGGAATATCTTCGATGCCCTCCAACTGCGCGAACTGCTAGAACCGGAAATGATGAAAGCTGTTGCCCACAATATGTCGGCCGCTGATCTGGAAACGCTGCAAGAGATTACAGCCGAGATGGAGCGGGCGGCCAGAGCCGGTGACCGGCCCGCCTGGTCCAGAGCCGATAATCAGTGGCACGAGTTGATGAGCCGGGCCTGCCCCAACCGGTTGCTGGGGGATACCGTGCTGCAAACCCGCAACCGTATCTTCACCACCGCCGCCGACGAAAACGTGACCGATCAATACCTCATCGACGGAACCCTGGAACACAAAAAAATTGTGGCCGCCATCGAGGCTGGGGATGGCGACCTGGCCCGGCAGTTAACCCTCGACCACATCAAAAACCTGAAAGCAAACATGATCAAGCGGTATAACATCCATCACTAGCTGGCACGCAACGGGTCGGGGCTGGTTGCCCCGGCCCGTTGAAAAATCAGTAGACCGCACTCGCATCCTGAATAAACCGAGGCACGAGGTTGTATCGAAGGGTGCTGCGGTCTACTGAAAATAGTCAACCCAAGTTCTATTACCTTCCAAAGGAGGCAGGTATGAGCAAAACAATCCTACTCATTGGCACCCTGGATACCAAGGGGGCCGAATTTGGCTTTGTGCGCGACCTGATTACCGGACGCGGACATCAAGTCTTGTTGATGGATGCCGGTGTGGCCGGCGAGCCGCAAATCCAGGCCGACATCAGCGCCGCCGAGGTGGCCGAGGCCGGCGGGGGATCGCTGGCGGCCCTGCGTGAGGCGGGCGACCGGGGCGCGGCGTTGACGGTGATGGGCAACGGGGCCAGGGAACTGGCCCTCAAACATCACGCCGAGGGGAACGTCGATGGCGTCCTCAGTCTGGGCGGCTCCGGCGGCACCTCGATTGCGGCTACGGCAATGCAAGCCCTGCCGGTTGGGCTGCCTAAGGTGATCGTCTCCACGATGGCCTCCGGCGATGTGTCCCCCTACGTCGGCGTCAAAGACATCACTATGATGTACTCCATTGTGGATGTGGCCGGTCTGAACCGCATCGCCCGGCAGATTTTTAGCAATGCGGTGGGCGCGGTGTGCGGCATGGCGGAGCAAGCGCCGCCTCCCGCCGATGACAAACCGCTCCTGGCAGCTACGATGTTCGGCGTAACCACTCCCTGCGTGACCACTGTACGGGAAAAGCTGGAGGCCGCCGGTTATGAAGTGTTGGTCTTTCACGCCACCGGCAGCGGCGGCCGGGCAATGGAGGCGCTCATCAGCGATGGCTTCATCAGCGGGGTGGCTGATATTACCACCACCGAATGGTGTGATGAACTGGTCGGCGGCGTGCTGTCGGCCGGCCCCACCCGGTTGGAGGCTGCGGCCCAGGCCGGTGTGCCGCAGGTGGTTTCGCTGGGCGCGTTGGATATGGTCAATTTTGGCGGCATGGAGTCCGTACCGGCCCAATTCAAAGAGCGCAACCTGTATGTCCACAACCCGCAGGTGACGCTGATGCGGACCACGGTTGAGGAGTGCGCCGAACTGGGCAAAATCATCGCCGGTAAACTGAACCAGGCCACCGGCCCCACCGTGCTGTTTGTGCCGCTCAAGGGTGTCAGCATGATCGATGCCGAGGGGCAGCCCTTCCACGCGCCGGAGGCGGATGCGGCCCTGTTCGAGGCGCTGCGTCAAAATGTAGACCCGGCCCGCGTGGAATTGGTCGAGCTTGATTTGCATATCAACGATGACCAATTTGCCGAGGCGCTGGCCAGCCGCCTGCTGGGGATGTTACAGGGTGAATAGTCGTATCGTCATCTTTGGAGTTGAAAGGAAGCTAAATTATGAGCCAATTTATACCAAAAAGTGATGTTACCAGGGAAACGTTAGAGTGGGGGATATTGGGCTGGACGAACCATCCCCCGCTGACCGGAACCAAACAATTGACCGTCCTCGATGTGGCACTCACGCCCGGCAATGGGCACGGTTTCCACAAACACCCCGATCAGGAAGAAGTGATTTTTGTGGTGTCGGGAACAATTGAGCAGTGGATTGAGCGGGAGAAACAAATCCTGGAGGCGGGCGATGCCGTTTACATCGATGCCGGTGTGGTTCACGCCTCGTTCAATGTGGGTGATGGCGATGCCCAACTGTTGGCCATTCTTGGCCCCTGCGTCGGCGACTCCGGCTACGAGATCGAGGTTGTCGCCGATCAGGAGCCGTGGAAAAATTTACGTTAAACTATATCTGGAGGTCACGAAAAATGCCTTTCATTTCTCGCAAAGAGTCGTTAAGTCGCTTAAAATCGCAGGTTGCCGCCGGTAAACCCATCATCGGCGCGGGGGCCGGGACCGGGATTTCGGCCAAGTTTGCCGAACGGGGCGGCGTCGATTTGATGATTATCTACAACTCCGGGCGCTATCGCATGGCCGGGCGGGGCAGTCTGTCCGGTTTGCTGGCCTACGGCGATGCCAACGGGATTGTGGTTGAAATGGCCAGCGAAGTGTTGCCGGTGGTCGAGGATACGATGGTGCTGGCCGGTGTCAACGGCACCGATCCGTTCCGGCTGATGCCGGTCTTCCTGAAGCAGCTCAAAGAGATGGGTTTCGACGGCGTGCAGAACTTCCCCACCGTCGGTCTGATCGATGGCGTGTTCCGTCAAAATCTGGAAGAGACCGGCATGGGATACGGCCTGGAAGTGGATATGATCCGTATGGCGCACGAGCTGGATATGTTGACCTGTCCCTACGTGTTCGACGAGGAGGATGCCGTAAAAATGGCCGAAGCCGGAGCCGATGTGTTGGTTCCCCATATGGGGCTGACCACCAAAGGCTCCATCGGCGCGGACACGGCCCTGACTCTGGAAGAGTCGGCCAAGCGGGTGCAGGCCATGCATGATGCGGCGGTGGCCATCAATCCTGATATTATGGTGCTGTGTCACGGCGGCCCCATCGCCGAGCCGGAAGACGCGCAGTACATCTTCAACAATACCGAGGGGGTGGTTGGCTTCTTCGGGGCCTCCAGCGTGGAGCGCCTGCCGACCGAAGTGGCTATCGAAGGCCAGGCCCGTAAGTTCAAAAGCCTTAATTTTTAAAGTCTGGCTCCAAAATGAAAAGTTACTGAGTTATGTAAGTCCGACCCTGGTATAGTCAGACAACCCTCCCCAGGGTCTCGCTGCCGGTTGGGACTCCCCTACGCTCATCGAGCGTATCCTGGCCGGCAGCGAGCAAACGTTTTTAGCCTGGTCACGAGAGCAGGATTGTCTGAATGATAGGATAAAGACCCTTCAATTCTAGCAATCCTGCTCTTTTCGGCCCGCACAGGGGGATTGCTTCGCTACGCTCGCAATGACAAATCCACAATTACTTTATTTACGCTGTACTGCATGGGTTTTTAGCCTTTTTACTTCGTTTAGTTAAACTTATGCGAAATAAAAATATAAAAGATCAGTAAGAGAGCATCCTGAGTAGCGCGAAACGGAGTGGAGCGCGTATCGAAGGGTAGCGGCGAACGGGACGAGTCTTGGTCAACCCCGCACCCCCTTCGACAGGCTCAGGACGCGGCTTCGATATGGTTTCCACCACGCTTCAACCTATTATGTTCACTGTAATGACCGCTATCGCCAAATTTTTACGTTTTTTGCAATAAGTTTTTATGGGTTGTTTGTGGTTGTTTAAAATAAGATTTGATGACTACGCGAATTCTAGCAGTTTTAACACCTTGAATCCTTGTGAAAACTTGCTCAATAGCCCTTTTTACCTAGACCATCTTTACGCAAAATTTACTGCGTTTATGAAGATTTCATTATATACTATAGACAGTTCTTTGAAAGTTCCGTGGTGACCGACTTAAAACCATCACCAACACCGACATCCATCGAACTACGACCAGGTTACCACACCGACGCCGACTTCGTCCTTAACATCAGCATTTATCCGTAGACGCCCTTATTTCCCTCCCCACCTCTCACTCTGATCTGCTCCAGCGCCCAGTCCATACACCATCGACCTGACACCGACCGGATAAGGTCATCACGGAATTTTCAAGAACCCTACCCCACCAGGAACCAGGTTTTATTTTCCAGATTATTCTTTTATACCCTCCCAGAATAAGAGCGGTGAAGATCCTCCCACTTCACCGCTCTTATTTTTTTGTCCAGCCGGACAAAGGTACTAATCCATATTTGCCCAGACTATGTTATACTGGTTTAGAATTGAGCAAGCGCAACTAACAACCCAATATGGGATTCTTTCTGTTCTCCAGAAAATTTTCGACGTCGTCCAGAAACAAAGGACGGCGTTTTTTTAACCATCAACCATTGTAAGTAGACCGCAATTGCACCCTTCGATACAACCTCGTGTCTCGGTTTACTCAGGATGCTGCGGTCTACTGATTGTCACGGGGCAACGCTGCCCCCGGTAAGGAGGACAATTATGTTGTCACCATATCCCCGGCTCACTGTCAACCGCTCCCGCTGGATGCTTTCGGTTGTCCTGGCCCTGCTGATGTTGCTCGCTTTCGGTTGGCTCATCCGGCCCCGGCCTACCCTGCTCGACGGGCCGGTTCCACTCCCACTCCGCTTTGTGCCCAACCACGGCCAAACCGACCCAAGCGCCACCTTCCAGGCCCACACCCCGGCCGGCCAGCTTTTCTTCACCGCTACCGGCCCCATTTTAGCCTTCGATCCCCTCACCGACCCGGCCCAAGTCGCGGTCAGACCGACCCAACCGGTCCAGCTCCACT
Source organism: uncultured Caldilineaceae bacterium (assembly GCA_964638395.1). Classification (GTDB taxonomy): domain Bacteria; phylum Chloroflexota; class Anaerolineae; order 4572-78; family J111; genus CAZWZZ01. The sequence continues at coordinate 16,031 of CAZWZZ010000020.1, read as the reverse complement.
TCGAGCAAGCCAATCCGGCCCCGAACATTCGAGGCGGGGCGCGGCAACCGGGCCGAGTCAACTACTTCCTCGGCAACGACCCGGCCCGCTGGCGCACCGGCCTGCCCACCTACGCCGCCCTGACCTACCACGACCTCTATCCCGGCATCGACCTCCGCTACGATGGTCTGAGCGGGGCCGGGGCACGGGGCTATCTGCTCAAAGGAACCTTCACCGTGGCTCCCGGCGCGGACCCCGGCCAGATTCGGTGGCGCTATCGGGGCGCGGAAGGGGTGCGGCTGGATAGCGGCGGCAATCTGATTATCAGCCTGCCCGCCGCCGAAATCGTCGAGCAAGCGCCCGTGGCCTGGCAAATCCACCAGGGGCAACAAATCCCCGTTCCCGTCCGCTACACGCTGTCGGCGGGCAGCATCGGCTTCAGCCTGCCCCAGGGGTACGATCCGGCCCGCCCGCTGATTATCGACCCCATCTTGAGCTACAGCACCTATCTGGGCGGCAGTACCTTCGATTATGGGGAGAAAATCGTCGTCGATGATGCGGGAAACAGCTACATCACCGGCTACACCCGCTCGACCGACTTCCCCACGGCCAACCCGGCCCAGGCCGACAACGGCGGGGCCTGGGATGCCTTCATCGTCAAGCTCAATCCCGACGGCTCTGAGCTGGTCTACGCCACCTATCTGGGCGGCGCGGGCAACGACTCCGGCTTCGGCATCGCCGTCGATGACCAGGGCCAGGTGACAGTCACCGGCGACACCAGTTCGCCCGATTTCCCCCTGCAAAATCCGATCCAGTCCAGTACCCCCGGTAACCAGTTCGATGCCTTCATCGCCAAATTGAGCGCCGACGGCTCCCAGTTGCGTTACGCGACCTACCTGGGCGGCAGCGGTGATGAGCGCGGCTACGATGTGGCGCTGGATGGGGCGGGCAACGCTACGGTCGTCGGTTACACCCGCTCGACCGATTTCCCGACGCTGCGGGCTATCCAGCCTGGCCCCAACTTCGGCCAGGGCTTGAATGAACCGCCCGATGCCTTTGTGACCTCCGTCATCAGCCGGAGCGGGGTCTACACCTGGGGCTACAGCACTTATCTGGGCGGCGTCGATTGGGATGAGGCGCTGGGCCTGGCCGTCGCCTCGGATGGCCAAACCACCATCACCGGACGGACCCAATCGGCCGACTTCCCGCTGGCGCAGCCGGCTCAGGCCACACTCGGCGGCGGCTCGGACAGCTTCGATGCCTTCGTCACCCGCATCATCACCGCCAGTGGGCGCTATACTTTTGCCTATTCCACCTATCTGGGGGGCGAAGCGAGCGAGAGTGGCCGGGCCGTGGCCCTCGCAGCCGATGGCGCGGCCTACATCGTCGGCGATACGACCTCGCGCCAATTCCCGACCCGCGATCCCCTCCAATTTACCTATGGCGGGGGGCAGGATGCCTTTGTGACCTCCGTCATCAGCCAGAGCGGGGTCTACACCTGGGGCTACAGCACTTATCTGGGCGGCGGGGGTGAGGAGCGGGGCCAGGCCCTCGCCCTGGGCGGGGACGGGTCGATTTATGTGGTCGGGTATAGCCGCTCGCCCGATTTGCCGGTTACCGGCGATACCTACGACGGGACGTGCGGAACCATCGACGGGTGTACCGGCAGCGGCGATGCGTTTCTGGCCAAGATCGAGGCCAACGACCTGGTTTACGCCACCTATCTGGGTGGGCGGATGACCGACATTCCGCTGGGTCTGGGTCTGGACAGCGCCGGAAATGTCTACCTCGGCGGCAGCACCCAATCTCCCGATTTCCCGACAACGACGGGGGCTTACGATACGGCGTGTAACGACGGCACAGTCTGTGGCCCCAGCGGCAGCGATGCGTTCCTGGCCAAATTTGATTTCGATCCGCCGCTGGCGCTTCGCAAACAGGCCACTCCCGCCGACGGCAGCAGCCTGTTTACGGGCAGTATGATCGACTACACCCTGACCATCAGCGCCCGGACGACGCTCTCGGCGACCGTCACCCTCAGCGATACCCTGCCCGCCGAGATCAAGCTGCTGACCGGCACGCTGACCAGCACGGTGGGCAGCCCGACCGCCACCGGCTCGCAGATCAGCCTGACCCTGCCCGGCCTGACCGTCGGCCAAGGCGTGACCCTGACCTTCCGGGCCGAGGTCATCACCGCCCCGGCTACGGTGGTCAACCGGGCCGTGCTGCAAACGGGGTCAGAGATTTTCGACAGCAACCGCGTCTACCACCGGGCGCTGGAGCCGGGAGACTCGTTGGTCTATCTGCCCATCATCTACAAAAATTACAGCCCCCCCGTGGCCCCAACCCCGACGCCGACCTCACCGCCGCCCCCGCCCACCTCGACCCCGGCGGCCTGCGCCCCGTCGATCCTCACCACGGTCAACGTTGGCAGCGAACCGCAGGGCATCGCTATTGACGAGGATCGCCGGCGGGTCTACATCGCCAATCGGGCTGGGAACAGCGTGTCTGTCATCGACAGCGGCAGCAACAGCCTGCTCACCACCATCACCGGCCTGACCGCGCCCACGGCCCTGGCTCTCGACCCGCAGCGCAACATTCTGTGGGTGACGCTCGATGACAGCGTCATCCCCGTTCAGGCCAACCCCGATTCGACCTTCACCCTTTTGAACGGGGTGGCCGTGGGTCAGGGCGCGGCGGATGTAGTCTACGACCCGCTCCACGACGCGCTGTATGTGGCCAACAGGGATGGAAATTCGGTGTCGATCATCGACGCCGGGTCGCGGACGCTCAAAACGACGCTGAGCGGCAGCTTCAACCAACCGGTGCGCCTGGCCGTCAATCCGATCACGGGCAAGGTGTACGTGGTCAACTTTGGCAGCAACAGCCTGACCGTCATCAACGATACAACCGTCGCCCGGAGCGTCAGCCTGTTCGACAGCAGCCAGCCCTACGGCGTGGCCGTCGATGAACTGCGGAACCTGGTCTACGTCAGTAGCGTCGATAGCCACCGTATCGTGGCCATCAACGGCGTCGATGATAGCTTCCTGGGTTGGGCCGCCTTCCAGCGGGGCTCCAACCCCAATAACCCGGTGCCGCTGCGGGCCCTGGCCATCAACCCCGACCTGGGCCCGTTCGACGACGGCGGCCATCTGTGGAGCCTGACCGCCACCGAGGATGGCAGCGAACGGGATCAGGTGTTGCTCATCCCCAAAGGTTGGGCCAGCTATTTCAGCTTGCCGGTTCCCTACACTACCAATCTACGGCCCACGGGCGACCTGGCCATCGACCGGACGACCGACCGGGTCTACATCACCAACGGCCTGGCCGCCGGCACGGTCACTATTCTGCAAGATCGCAACGAGGCTTGTCTGGTTCCGTTCGCCACGGATGAGGCGATTACGTTGGAGATTTTTGTGCGGGAGTAGGGTGTCAGCATGAAATCCACTCACCGCCCGATTATGTTGGCAGACGGCCTCCCCTTTTGACCTACCCCGTCCGGGCATAAATGATCCGGGCTACACATCGCCGGGGCGGGGGAACGAGTTAAACCAGTTAAATGTCTCCCCCGTCCTGGCCCGCTGTCCCCGCAGCAGCCGCCCTGGTGTGTTCAGGGTGGGGGTTAGAGACCCGGTTGGTGTTGGTAGCACCGCCGGGTCTTGCATTTGATAACCACCCTTCCAAATCTCCCACCCTGCCAATCTTCCAATCTTCTAATCTTCCAATTTTCCAACCCGACTACTGATAGGCCAAACTCTCCCGCACGCTGACCCGCGTGGCCCCCCGGGCGGGGAACCAACTGGCGGCAATCGACAAAACGGTAACGATGGCCAGCCAGTAGAGCGCCCCGGTCGGGGTGTAGGTATAGACGATGTCGTTCTGAATGACATCGCCGAGAACCTGGGTCATCAGGTAACTGGCCGGAATGCTCAGGGGCCAGGCGATCAGCCAACTGAGCCAGCCTAGCGTCAACCCCTCGCCGACGAACAGGGTGGCGATGATGCGGGAGGTGGCCCCGATGGCCCGCATGACCCCAATCTCGCGGGTCCGCTCCAGGACGCTCAGGGAGAGAACGCCGCTCAGGGCGATACCACCGACGACGGCCATGACCACGGCCAGGATGGCCAGCAGGGTCAGGATGACGCCGAAGTTCTGCATAATCTGGTCGGCCAACTCGGTCGAGGTATCCTTGGGGAAGATGCCCTGCGGATTCACATCCAGCTTTCTTTCATTATAGTAGCGGCGTAAATCCTGGGCGGCGGCCACCTCCCCGGCCTGATCCTGGCGCACCGTCTGAATCCAGACCGTCTCCGCCTCGCCGACGCTGTGGGTCGTCCGTAGCAGGCTGTCGCGGGACATATAGAGGCTGTTGGGGATGACCGGATCGAGCAGCAGGCCGACCACCGTCCACGCCGACTCGCCGTACAGGTTATGATCGAGCGTCACCTGATCCCCCAACCCCACCCCGGCCTCGCGGGCCAGGGTCGTGTTGATGACGATGCCCCGCGTCTCGCCCGGCTCCAGCCAGCGCCCTTCGGCCACACGGGGGGCGTACAGTTCCGTCGGCAGGGGCACGCCGAAGATGACCGACTCCTCATCCTCGTTGCTCTCCGGCTGCCCGGCGGGGCGGATAGTGGCCTGGCTGAGGCCCCACATCTCCACCGCCTTGACATCCGGGTGGGCCAGGGTCAGGCTTTCGATTTGATGGATGCGCTCCGGCTCCTCGAATTGGAGGGTGACGTTGTAACGCATCATATCGAACAACATATCGTTAAAGGTAAACTGAACCGAATCCCAGGTACTCATAACCATCATAAAGACCAAACCGCTACCGACCAGGGTGACCTGGGTCAGGATGACCCGGCCCTTGTTGCGGAAAGTGTTGCTAATCATCAAGATAATCATTCGTGAGAGGCGCTGCATCCCGGCCAACCAACGATTGAGACGACCCGTCTCCCCGTTCAGGCCGTAGGTGCTGATGGCCTCCTGGACGGTGATACCGGCCCCGGTCAGCAGGGGAATGATGGAGATGATGACCGGGGCTAACAAACAGATAGCGATCTGAGCGGCGATGGCTGTCAGGGAGAGGCTAAACGGCTCCGGCGTGACGTTGAAGGCGGACATCAGGAACAGGGTCAAACCATAGGCCCCCAGCGCCCCCAGTGGCAGGGCAATCAGCATCGACAGCAGGCCGTAGGTCAACACCAGCATCAGGTAGACCCGCAGGATTTGCCAGAACCCGGCCCCGACCGCCTTCATAATACCGATCTGGTTGATCTGCTGGCTGAGGACAGCGTTGATGGTGTTGTAAACCAGAAACAGCCCCAGCACCAGAGTCAGCACGGCCATAACCCCCAGGATCAGAAAGAGACCGTCCATCACATCCTGGAAGGCGTGCTTTTCGGGGCTGGTGACGCGCTCCGGGAAGGGCAGGTTGAAGGCTTCCACGTCCAGCTTCTCCAGGCGACGCTCGACCCGGTTGGCGGTGTCGATGGCCGTCTCCCGCTCGTAGTGGGGCACGCCGACGAACAGCTCGTTGAAATTCTCGTCGCCGGTCAACTCGCCGAAGCGTTGGCGGGTGGTATAAAATTCGCCGCTACCGCCGAAGGCGGGCGGAAAGCCGAGCGGGTTGAAGATGACGCCGTTGATGTCCACCATCGACACGTTGTCATCGATCCGAACCTGGATCGACGACCCCAGCGGCACATTAAAGGCGGTGTCCGCGCCCTGGTAGACGCCGAAATCTTTCCGCTTCGGCCATTCCCCCTCGACCAGCTTCAGGGTGGCGTAGGTTTGATCCTCGTAATCATCGCGGGCGATGAGCCGGCCCGTTTGCCACGGCTCCGAGGCATTGTGCCGCCACTCGATGTTAGTCGACAAGTTGCCCTCGACATCCTCCACCCCCTCGACGCTGGTCAGCGATTGGATGGTCTCATCATCCACCGCCGGATCGACGGCAATGTTGATCGCCGCCGGGTTGGAGGCTCGCCAGGCCTGGGTCAGCCCCTCGCCGACCAGGACGCTGCTGCCCAGGATCATGCCCACCGCAAAGGCCCCGACCGCAATAATCAGCACTACCTGAAACGTCCGGCTTTTGTTATTCCACAAATCACTCCAAATTTTATGTTTAACCACACCCATTGGGATTCCTCCGTTGGTTGT
>CAZWZZ010000020.1:0-9793 GCA_964638395.1 uncultured Caldilineaceae bacterium | reverse complement strand
AATCACTCCAAATTTTATGTTTAACCACACCCATTGGGATTCCTCCGTTGGTTGTCAGTTGTCAGTCGTCAATTGTTCGTTGTCAGTCGTCAGTTGTTCGTTGTCAGTTGTTGGTAATCAGTAATTGGGACACTAGCAACTGTTCACTATTCACTGTTCATTGTATCATTGTATCATTATTCATTGTATCATTATTCATTATTCATTGTCTCATTGTCTCATTGGTAACATTCTACCCTCTTCCACCCCTCTTGTCATCCATCTAAGGTTGTATAACCGGGGTGGTAGTGGGCGTTTCCGGCCCAAAATCGCCAAGTCACGGACTTGGCTGGAGCGAATCACTTTGAAAGGAGTAATCTATGCAGTACGAAAGCAATCTCCCCCCGACTCAACCGCTTGAGGTCCCGCCCGCCCCCAGGCCGACGCGGGACAGGCTGCGGCGCTGGCTCTATCCGGCTCTGGTGGTGACTATCTATCTGCTGTGGAGTGGCTATATGACCCTGTCCCACAACTGGGACCTGTTCCGGGCGTGGTGGCCGGTCTCGGCGACGATGACCCTCGGCTCCTTTGTGGCCGGGGCCACGCCGCAGGGGGGGGCGACGGTGGCCTTTCCCGTCTTCACCAAAGTGTTGAGCATCCCGGCCGGGGAGGCCCGCACCTTCGGCCTGATGATCCAGGCTGTCGGGATGACGATGGCCGGGGTGTTGATTTTCGCCCGGCGCATCAAAATTTTGCCCCACGTCGTTGGCTGGGTGACGCTGGGCGGGGCGGTCGGCATCATTCTGGGCGCTTACGTCGGCCAGATTCCGGCTCCCTATCCCAAGATTCTGTTTACCTTTGTGGCCACGGCTTTTGGCGTAGCCCTGATTCTCTCCCGCTGGGTCTTGAAATGGTCGCCGCTGGAGGAGATCGCCGGGTGGGGGAATAGCCATCGTCTCATCTTTAGCCTGGTTGGCCTGTTGGGGGGCATCTTCGCCGCCAACACCGGGGCCGGCACCGATATGCTGGCCTTTATGGTGATGACCCTGGCCTTCGGCCTGAATGAGAAGATCAGCACCCCAACCACCGTGGTCATTATGGGCCTCAACTCCGTCGTCGGCTTCTTCGTCTACGGGGTGCTGCAACAGAACATCGGCCCGGCCTGGAATTACTGGCTGGTGGCCGTGCCGATTGTCATCATCGGCGCACCGCTGGGCGCTCTTATGGCCTCGATCATCCGCCGGGATTGGCTGATTCTGTTCATCCTCAGCCTGATCGCTCTGGAGTTGACCACCACCCTGTGGCTGATTCCCTTCGACGCCACGGCCATCTGGATCACGACCGCCGCCGTCTTGGTCTGCGGTCTGAGTTTCTGGGGGATGCTGGCCTATCGGACGCGCCAAATTTGTAAAGCTCTATGAGCTTTTGTGGGGTAGCGACCGCATCCCAATGCGATAGCGGGCATAGGGATGCCCTCACCACAAAAAATCTCAGAGAACCGTAAATTAGAGATCAGGCGGAGAAACGGTACTGCTGAAAATCAATGAGGGGCATATAGCCAATCTGCTGATAAATCTTGTTCGAGGTGGGATTGGCCAGGTCGGTGAAGAGGGCGCAAAAGTGCCAGCCGGAGTCGAGGAGATGTTGGCTCAAAGCGGCGACGCAGGCGGAAGCGTAGCCTTGCCCCCGCAAGTCGGGCGGGGTGTAGACAAAATTGACCACGATACCGGTTCGCATCGACCTGGCCCGGGCCGCCATCGACACCGGCCGGCCATCCTCCCACAGATACACCTCGCCGTCGGCCACCCGGCGGCGAGCCGATTTTTCAACCTTCTCCCGCTCCGACTCGCCCAACGCCTCGCTGACAAAGCCAAAGGCCCAGTCGATAATCAAATCGAGATCCGCCGCCGTGGCCGGTCGTAAGTGGCCCGGAACCCCGACCGGCGGCGTCACCCGGCGTAACTCATAGATGCGCTGGCTCATCCCCGCGTGGAACGGCTGGCCGGTCATCTCGGCCCAGGTTTCGGCGAAGCGCCGGGCCACATCGTTACGCCCCAGAACGCCCGGCACGGCCCAATCGTTGGCCAACAAATTCTGTACCACCAGGCGGCAAGCGGCCTCAATCTCAGCCCGCTCGCTGTAAATAACGAGCTGGCGGGGGGGCATCATCACCCCGGCCAGGGCCAGCCCCGCTTCATCTTCGATAGTGATAAAATAGGGCTGCCGCTTGAGGCGCTCCGGGCGCTGCTTCATTAAAAAGCAGAGGCCCAACATCAGGTTGTTGGCCGCTTCATTGGCTTCCAACACCGCCTGCGTTTTGTGCAGAAAGTCCGTGACGTTTTGGTAGGTGGTGGTGAGCATTGGTTTATCCCCCGGTTGGTGTGGGGATATTGTAGCATTGTCCCCCGCTCGCCCCCAAATCCGAACACACCCGTTCAACATTTCACATATCAAATAATAAAATTAGCGCTTGACTTTTTGAAGTAACTGTTATACAGTACAGAACATTAGTGCTAATTAATTTTACTCAAAACGGAGGTGACAAAAAATGACAGCCTTAAATCCTTATCTGCACTTCGATGGCAGTTGTGAAGAAGCGTTTGAGTTCTATAAATCCGTCTTTGGCGGCGAATTTCAGACGGTTATGCGCTTCAAAGAAGCGCCGCCTGAAGTGGGGTTTCCCGAAAGCGAAGGCGAAAAAATTATGCACATATCGCTACCCATCGGGCCGGAAACCGTGCTGATGGGCAGCGATGTTCCCGCTGCGATGGGATCGACCACCACCGGCAACAACGTTTCCATCTCCATCGACACGGACAGCCACGACGAAGCCACCCATTTGTTCAACGGGCTATCCGCCGGGGGACAGGTAACGATGCCCTTCGACAAAGCCTTTTGGGGGGGATACTTTGGCATGGTCACCGATAAGTTTGGTATTCAATGGATGGTCAGTTATGACGATAACCAACAGAATTAGGAGATGACGCATGCAAAAAATCACCCCATTCTTATGGTTCGACGATCAAGCGGAAGAGGCCGCGAATTTTTACACGTCGATCTTCAAAGACTCAAAGATCGGCGAGGTAACTCGCTATGGCGAAGCGGGACCGGGGCCGGCGGGAACGGTCATGACCATCACCTTTCAGCTCGATGGACAAGAATTTATCGCCTTGAACGGCGGACCGCACTTCAAGTTCACCGAAGCGATTTCATTTTCCGTAGCGTGCGAGACACAGGCAGAGGTAGATGACTATTGGGAAAAGCTATCCGAAGATGGGGAAGAAGGGCCGTGCGGCTGGCTTAAGGACAAATACGGCCTGTCGTGGCAGATTACTCCCTCCGTGTTGGGGGAGTTGCTCGATGATCCCGATCCGGTAAAATCGCAGCGGGTGATGGAGGCGATGCTTCAGATGCAAAAGATTGACATCGAAACGTTGAAACAAGCCTACGAGCAAGGAGCGCTATAATGCAACCCCAATTTGTGACCAAACCGGCCTTCACCGTTGTTGGCTTGCTCATTAACACCAAACCCCTGACCCCGGAAATTTCTGATCTTTGGGGGCAGTTTATCCCCCGGATAGGCGAGGTGCGGTATGGGACTGAACCGGGGGTGAGTTACGGCTTGATGGATCATTTTGATGAAGAGGCGGGTACGTTTGATTATATGGCCGCCAACCCCGTTGAGAAAGTGGCCGATCTGCCGCCAGGTATGACCCGCTGGGACATCCCGGCCAACACCTACGCCGTTTTCGAGGCGACGCTGCCGACCATCGGCGAAGCCTTCGACACGATCTATAATAGTTGGCTGCCCACATCCGGCTATCAACCGGCAACCGGCCCTGTCTTCGAACGGTATGGCGAGAATTTTAACCCGGCTGATCCCGCGCCCCAACTGGAAATCTATATCCCGGTTGAGAAGAAAGCTTAACCCCCATTTCACCTTTAATACATTGTAAACAAAGTAATTGTGGTTCTAGCTACATATCACTTTGCTCCAACCTGCTTTGATCCCCGCCCCCCGCTCGGCGATGAACCCTTCGACAAGCTCAGGACAGGCTCGCCGAGCTATCCCTTCGGCAGCACCCCATCAATGGGGTTTTAGCGAAAAAACCGGATTGATCCGGTGCTGCCTCCTTTTGTGCTTGACCCCGACAGAATTGCCTTATTTTGGCTCGATGCCGCTCGGCACAAAAGTGATGGGATCGAACATATCGAAGCCGATCCCGCTTTCATACGTGCCGACGCGATCAATGAGGCGGCGCACTTTAGATTCGACCCCTTTATAATCCAACAGATCGAAAATAGCGGTGTCATACATATTGCCGTTCGTGTCGGGAACCTGGCGAATCTTTTTGATGCCCTTGTAAAGCGCCCGCCGTCCGGCCACGCCAAGCTGGCCGAGGGCCACATCCAGCACATCGCTCAGATGCTCGCGAGGACCATAAACGCCGGCTTTGGCCACCACTTCCGCAAATTTATCGTAGTCGGGGATCAGGTCGCCGGCGGGCATGGCGAAATATTTGATGACGTTGTAGAGCGCCTCCAAAGCCTGGGCCGGGTAATAATAGAGGTACAGCCGCGCTCCTTCCAGGAAGAAGGCGTAATGGGCCGCTTCATCAACCGTGATGACATGGGCGGCCCGGGCCAGGACCGGGTCGGCGTCATTGGCATACTCAGGATGATCCGATTTACCGGTGGCAATCAAGGCCGTGTTGATATAGTTGACCTGGGTGGCCCGCTCCTGGATGACCGTGTAAAAAATCATATACATCGGATCATCCCAGGGCAGTTCCCACTGCTCGGAGCGGAGGGTGTCCTTGTACTCTTCGATCCACTGCGGGCTGCGGCAGCGGGAGAAGAGCAGGGCGTTCTCCCACAGGTCGGCGTGCCGCTCCTCCTCGGCCCCCCAGCGAATGTGGAAGTGGGAGCGACCGTGGCTGCGGCGGATGACCCGCAGCAGGGTCAACACATAATCGGGCACATACTGCTCGACGGCGAAAAAGCCCTGCAAGATCATATTCAAATTTTCCGAATGGTCGGTCCGAATCTTTCGCCAGTCGAAATCATCATTGGGATTCCAATTGCGCGTCTTCTGGGAATGGGACACGTACCAGCGGTACAAACCTAAAAAGGCCCGTTCAATCAGCCGATCTTTTTCCTCGTTACTCAATAAGGCCGGGGGGGTGGCTGAACGTTGTTCATCCAGTTCTTGGGCGAGTCTTGGATCTATAGTCACTCAATTCTCCTTAAATAATTTTGTAGAACTTACGCAGTTGGCGTATTTTACCCCCCTCAATCCCCCCGAATCGGGGGAAAGATAGCTCCTCCCCCGTTGCGGGGGAGGCTGGGAGGGGGTTTCGTGGGTGAACTGCGTAACTCATATTTTTAATATTTATTTACGTCAGGGGGCTACCTACATACCTCCCACAGTTTACCATAACCTCCATATAAAGAAAGTGAATGTTGAAAGCAGAACCGGGGTGATTGCCGAATCACAAGGGATTTGGGGCAGGATTCTTGCGATTGAGGCCATAGTTGGGCCCGTACCCTGAAAAGACGGCAATTATTTGGTAAAATTTGGGAATCTGGTGGCTAAGAGGATCAAGGCAGGGCCAACAACCCATCCACGGCCTGGTTCAACTCGGCCAGGTTGCTGACCTGGTGGGTGGCGGTGCAGAGCGCTGCATATTTGAGCATATCGCTGTCGCTGTCTCCCCATCGCTGGCGAGGTTCGGGGTTGAACCAGACCACCCGCAGTTCGGCTTCGTAGGTGGGGTAGCCAATGTGGATGTAGACGCAGCGCCGCTTCAAGGCTTCGGACAGGTCGCGGGTATTGTTGGAGGTCAAAACCACCAGCGGCGGCTGATTGGCCCGGAGCGTGCCCAATTCGGGAATGGAGACCTGGAAATCGGATAGAATCTCCAGCAGAAAGGCTTCGAATTCGACATCGGCCCGGTCTATCTCGTCGATCAACAGGGTGACCGGTTGCTCGGCCAGGATGGCTTGCAACAGGGGCCGGGGTAATAAAAATTCCCGCGAAAAGAAGACATCCCCCTCAGCCGCCAATGTTTTGACCGCCCCGGCCAGGGAGGTGGTATCGACCAGCAGCTCCCCCAGCTTGTCCCGCAACATCTGGGTGTAGAGCATCTGCTTGCCATACTCCCATTCGTAGAGCGCCTTGCTTTCATCCAATCCCTCGTAACATTGCAGGCGGATCAGCGGGCGACCGCTGGCGGCGGCCCAGGCTTTGGCCAGCTCCGTTTTGCCCACGCCCGCCGGTCCTTCGGCCAGCACCGGCTTACCCAGCCGGGCCGCCAGATAGAGTGTCGTCCCCATTTCGACCGGCGCGATGTAATTTTGGGCCAACAGCGCCTCCACCACAGCGGCGGGCGATTCAAATGTTGTCATTGTTGTATCCTATGCTCAGTAGACCGCAGCATCCTGAGTAAACCGAGGCACGAGGTTGTATCGAAGGGTGCAATTGCGGTCTACTGATGTTTTCTGTTTCCGAGGAGTCGCCCTGAATTTTACATCCGCTATGTAAATCTTAGGTTAATGTTTTCGGTCAGGCACGAAAAATATTGACAAATGTTAATCTTTGTAGTAAAAGAGGCCGTCGGTTGGGCTATTACCGCCGATTTCAAAATACTCAGAGACGAGGAGAGAATTTTAATGAGCATTGTAACATTTGGGCCCTCTGGTGGTGCGGGGGGACAGGAATTTACCGAATACACCATACCGATGGGAGCCACCCTGAATGAGATCCACGTTTTTACCGACCGGTATATCGACGCGCTACAGATCGTGTATACCGATGCGACCGGTCAAACCGTCACGTTGCCCAAGGTGGGCGGGCTAGGGGGAGAACAACACGTCTTCACCCTGGAGGCGGATGAATATTTGACCGGTATTAGTGGTCACACCGATTGGTATTTAGACTCGATCCGTTTCCATACCAACAAACGCACCTCCGAGATGTACGGCGGTGAGAGCGGCATGGTCGAATTTCGTTTTGAGGCCCCCCCCGAAAGCGAGGTCATCGGCTTTTTTGGCCGGACCGATTGGTATGTGGATGCCATCGGTATCGTCACCCGCGAACGGGTAACCGAGGCGGAAGCGGCCCCGGCTGAATCGGCTGAACAGGAAAGCGCCGCAGCCCCCGCCGCCACGACCGTCCCGGCGGCCCCGCCCAAGATGGTTCCCGCCCCGGCCTCGACCACGGGCGAACCAAAGCCCAAAGAGCTACAAAAGGTGGAGGGTATCGGCCCTAAAATCTCCAACCTGCTGGTTGAGAACGGTATTCCTGACCTGCACGCCCTGGCCCAGGCCGATCCGGCCCAGATCAAGGAGATTTTGATGGGGGCCGGTCGTCGTTACGCCGCCGCCGACCCAACCACCTGGCCGGAACAGGCCGCCCTGGGGGCCAAAGGGGATTGGGATGGCTTGAAACAGTTGCAGGAGGAACTCAAAGGCGGGCGGCGCGTTTAAGTTAATCAAACTCACAAGGACTTCACCAATGTCTACCCTTTCTATCAACGGAATAAAGTTAGCCTACGATAATGTCGGTCAGGGGGAGCCGCTGCTCCTCATCCACGGCATCTACAGCTCCCGGCGGCAATGGGTTCCCCAGGTCGCGCAGCTCAAATCGAAATATCGGGTCATCACCTGCGATCTGCGGGGGCACGGCCAATCGTCGGCCTCAACGGATAGTTACTCGGTCAAGCTCTTTGCCGACGACCTGGTGGCGATGCTGGATGAACTGGGAATCGACCGGGTCATCTGCTGCGGCCACTCCTTCGGCGGGCTGGTGGCCCAGGAGATGGCCATCAGCCACCCGGAGCGGGTGCGGGGCATCATCCTGGCCGAGACGATGTATGGCGTCAGCTCCACGCCGTGGGAAGCGGCCTGGAGTACGTGGATGAACATCTGGCTGCCGCAAACCCTCGGTGTCGAAAATTACGTCAAAATGATAGCCTACTTTTTCGGGATGTACACCCCGGAAGGGGCGGCCTACATTATGAGTGAGGCCGAACGCCACCTGACCGATCAGCAGAACCAGCAAAACATCATGCAAGCCTCGCTCAAATTCGATAGCCGCTGGCGCTTGCACCAGATCACCTGCCCGACGCTGCTCCTGGTCGGCCAGTTACCCCACGTGCCCCTCATCTGGCTACACAACTGGGAGATGTATTGGCGCATCGGCTATGCCAAGTTGACCTTCATTCCCCACGCCGGTCATATGCTTTTCTGGGACAATCCCGACGCTTTCAACCAGGCCATCGACGACTTCGTGGCCGAGTTGAACCACGTTTGAGCCGGCCGATGACCACTCGTTTACTCCTGTTCACCGGCAAAGGGGGCGTCGGCAAGACCACCCTGGCCGCAGCCTCGGCCCTGCATGCGGCCAACCAGGGCTTGAAGACCCTGATCCTGTCCACCGACCCGGCCCACAGTCTGGCCGATGCCCTCGACCAGAGCCTCGGCCCGGAGCCGCAAGCCATTCACCCCAATCTGGAGGCGATGGAGGTCGATCTCTACTACTCGATGAGCAAGCATTGGGAGAATCTGCGCCAACTACTGTTCCAGGTTCTCAAAATGCAGGGGGTCGAGCAGGTGGCCGCCGAGGAGTTGGCCGCCCTGCCGGGGATGGAGGAAGCCTCGGCCCTCTTCTGGATCGACGATTTCTACAAAGAGGGCGACTATGACCTGATTATCGTGGACAGCGCCCCGACCGGCGAGACGCTGACCTTTTTGACCCTGCCCCAGACGATGCAGTGGTGGCTTCAACGCGCCCTGCCAGGCCAGCGGTTCGCCATCCGCACCGGCGGGGCCTGGCTGCGGACGATGACCGGTATGCCCCTCGACAAAGCCTTCGACGAGTTGGAGCGGCTCTACGCCAAGCTGGAGCGAGTCCAGAAGTTGATGAGCGACCCGGCCATCGGCTCCATCCGTCTCGTCCTCAACCCGGAGCGCATGGTGCTGCGCGAGGCCCAGCGGGCCTACACCTATCTGCAACTGTACGGCTACCCGGTCGATGCGGTCATGGTCAACCGCATCCTGCCCCAGAGCGAGGGGGAGACGCTGCTGGCCAAATACATCGCCGCTCAGAGCGCCTACCTGGATGAGATCGAGGATAGTTTTGCCCCGCTGCCCGTTTTTCAAGTGCCCCATCTGGGCGAGGAGGTGTATGGTCTGGAACTGCTGGAGCGCATCGGCCAGGCCCTCTACGGCGAACAAAGCCCGGCCCACGTCTTCCACGAGGAGTCGCTGTACGACCTGACCGAGACCAAACAGGGCTACATCCTGGCCATCCGTGCCCCCTTCTTGACCGATGGTCAGATCGACGTCAAGCAGTTTGGTGATGAACTGGTCCTCCAGGTGGCCAACCGGCGACGGACCCTCTTCCTGCCCAAATTCCTCAGCTACCATCAGATCGACCAGACCGAGGTTGAAGATGGCTGGCTCAAGATCGACTTCACCAGGAGCAAGGAATGAAAACAATTTTATGTTACGGCGATTCGAACACCTGGGGCTACATTCCCCAGGCGGAGCCGAGTCTCATCTCCCAGCGGTATGGCCGGACAGAGCGGTGGCCGGGCGTGCTGCGGCAGCGGCTCGGCGACGGATATTGGGTCATCGAGGAGGGCTTGAGCGGACGGACGACCGTCTGGGATGATCCCATCGAGGGTTTGCACAAAAACGGCAAAAGTTACCTTTTACCCTGTCTGGAAAGTCACCGTCCCCTCGACCTGGTGGCGCTGATGCTGGGCACGAATGATCTCAAGCCCCGCTTCCCGGTTGCGGCTTTCGACAT
>CAZWZZ010000019.1:12880-21148 GCA_964638395.1 uncultured Caldilineaceae bacterium | reverse complement strand
GGCTAAGACTCCCCCCTCTGGGGGGCCGGGGGGGGCGGTCCGCTGGCTAACCTTCGGGCTGGGCTTGCTTCTGTTGCTCCTCTTTGCCAGCCACACCTGGCTGGTACTGCTCCGTAGCGATTTGGAGTATATGCTGACCTACCCGGCGCATAAAAGTGCCCTCTACCCGACCGACGCGGCCTATCCTTACGGCACGCGCATCGGCTTTGGCTACCCCTTCCGCCTGGGCTGGCAGACGGTGGGGCAGTTGAAGCGCACCGGGCATTTGACGGGCACGTGGGCCGGTAATGATGACGGCAACGCACCCAATTGGTATATGCTCAACACGCCCCAGACGCTCTGCTATCCCGATTACGTCTTGCGGGGGGAGATCACCTACAAGGGAGATGACAATTTTGATGTGCCCTTCATCCCGGAAAATTTCGGCTATGTGCCCCGCTACCGTATCTGGGGCAACGACCGGCTGCGGATGACCATCCTGGCCTTCGATCCCTTAGCCGAAGCTGGCGACCCCATCGACCTGTACGAAACGGACAGCTTCGCCCCGCCGGTGACCGCCGCCGATTTCGCCGCCACCATTCCCGCACCCACCCCACCGGCTCGCCCCCCGGAGATTATCCTGGAGCCGGCTCCCGTATTGGGCGAAGGCTCGGAGATCAAGCAGAATGCACCACCCGAATATCTGGAGCGGGCGCAGACGTTGGCCGGACGGGTAGCCCTGCTCGGCTATGATGTGGCGGAACAGTACGCCGTTCCCGGCAGCGTTCTGCCGCTCACCCTCCATTGGTACGTGCAGGAAATCCTCAGCCTGCGCTACAAAGTGTTCATTCATTTGATCGGCCCCGATGGAACCCTGTGGGCACAGGCCGATGATTTTCCGGTATGCGGCACCTTCCACGCCAACGCCTGGGGGGTCGGTTCCACCGTCCGGGATCGCTACTTGATTAACCTGCCACCCGATATGCCGCCGGACGATTACAGGCTGGTCGTGGGGATGTATGAGCCGGATTTGAACCTGCGCCTCAACTATTTCGACATCGCGAATAATGAACAGGGCAATAGTGTGGCCGTAGGCACGGTCACGGTTGAGCAGTAGCGATATGCAGCAATAGCAGCAATACTACAACGAATTGAGGAAATCACGAATTATCTGGTCATCAAGGCAGGTGTCAGCTACTCATTCCCTTCTACAATTCGATGAAGAGCTTTGGTCTAACCGATTGGGTGCGTCCCAAAATTTAGGTAGGGTGGCATCCCTATGCCGCCAGACGCATAGGGATGCGTCGGCTACCTAAAAACTGGGACACACCCTAACCGATTTTGAATGTACTTAAATGATAGCCAGTTAATCTCCAATCCCCCAATCTCCAATCCCCTCCAAACATCCTTGCTAAAAATATTAAAATCGGTAAACTAATGGGCTGTTGCCTCAGCGTAGTTTGAAAGGGATGACCAAGACAAATTCAATGACAACAAACCAAGCGGATAAGACGGAACTCAAGAGCGACGTGGTGATTATCGGGGCCGGACCAACGGGGCTGACGGCTGCCTATGAACTCGAAAAAGTGGGCCAGAAAACGGTTGTGTTCGAGAAAGCGGCCATTGTGGGCGGCATCTCCCGCACCGAAACCTACAAAGGGTACGGTGTGGACATCGGCGGCCATCGTTTCTATACCAAAGTGCCGGAAGTGGAGGCCATGTGGCACGAGGTTTTGGGGGATGATTTTCTCCATCGCTCCCGCCTGTCCCGCATCTATTACAACAACAAATTTTTCTACTACCCCATTCGCTTTTTCGACGCCCTGCAAAAGTTGGGGCTGATCGAGAGCATCCGCGTGGCTTCCAGCTACCTCTGGTCCAAGGTGGTGCCCTATCCTGACGAGGAAAATCTGGAGCAGTGGGTCTCCAATCGCTTCGGGCGGCGGCTGTATCAGGTCTTTTTCAAGACTTACACCGAGAAAGTGTGGGGCATCCCCTGCACCGAAATCAAAGCGGAGTGGGCCGCCCAACGCATCAAGGGGCTGTCCCTGACCACCGCCGTCAAGAACGCCCTGTTCAGCCCCAACGGAGATCAAGTCAAAACGCTGATTAACGCCTTCCACTATCCCCGCCGGGGACCGGGCATGCTCTGGACACGGGTCAAGGAGATCATCGAGGAGCGGGGCCATCAGGTCATCACCGAGGCGGATGTCACCCAGGTTTGTGTGGAGGGGCAGCGGGTGCAGCGTGTCGTCGCCGCCAATGATACCCATCAATTTGTGGCGAACGGCCAGAATTTTATCTCCAGTATGCCCCTCAGCGAGTTGATTTTGAAAATCAGCCCGCCGCCACCGGCCGAGGTGGTCGATGCGGCCCGTAAATTGACTTACCGCGATTTTTTGACCGTGGCCCTCATCATCCGCCGGGATGATCTGTTCCCGGACAACTGGATTTACATCCACAGCCCGGAGGTGCAGGTCGGACGCATCCAGAACTTCAAAAATTGGAGTCCTGATATGATCCCCGACTCCCAGCCGGGCACGACCTGTATTGGCCTGGAATATTTCTGCAACGAAGGGGATGAGTTGTGGCAGATGAGCGACGACGACCTGGTGGCCCTGGGGCGGCGAGAGTTGGCCCAGATTGGGTTGGTTCCGACCGAGGATGTGGTCGATGGCGTGGTCTTCCGCCAGCCCAAAGCCTACCCGGTTTATATGGGGGAATATCAGGCCTATCTGGATACCATCAAAGCCTATCTGGCCACCCTCGACAATCTGCAAACTGCCGGGCGGAACGGCCTACATATGTACAACAACCAGGATCATTCGATGTTGACGGCGATGTTGGCCGTCAAAAATATCCTGGGCGAACAACATGATGTCTGGGCGGTCAACACCGAGCGCTCTTACCACGAAGAGGTCCGTATTCCCCAGCCATCAACCAACGGAGCGCAGCGAGACAGTTAAGTGACCCCACCCCGCCCGGCGCTCTCCATCGTCATTCCCCTTTTCAATGAAGAAGGCAACCTGCCTCCCCTTCACAAAAAATTGACGGCTGCCCTCAAGCCGCTGGGCCAACCTTACGAACTGATTTTTGTCGATGACGGCAGCACGGATGGCTCCGGCCAAATTTTGCGAGACCTGTTCGAGACTGACCCGGCAATGCGGATCATCGACTTTCAGCAGAACTTCGGTAAAACGGCCGGGCTGACCGCCGGCTTTCGCCACAGCCGGGGGGAGGTCATCATCACCCTGGATGCCGATTTGCAGGATGACCCCGCCGAGATTCCGGCGCTGCTGGCCAAGCTGCACGAGGGGTATGATCTGGTGGCCGCCTGGCGCTACCATCGGAACGACCCCATCGACAAAACCTGGCCCTCCCGCGTCTTCAACTGGACGGTGACGACCTTCACCGGCATCCCGTTGCACGATTTCAACTGCGGCTTCAAAGCCTACCGCCGGGCCGTGACCGAGCAGATTCCGCTCTACAGCGATTTTCATCGCTTCATCCCGGTGTTAGCAGCCAGCAAAGGCTTTCGGCTGGCCGAAGTGCCGGTTCAGCACCATCCCCGCTTTAGCGGCACCTCCAAATATGGCTTGGGGCGCACCGTGCGGGGCTTTTTGGATTTTATCACTGTTCTCTTTTTGATGACCTATCTCAAACATCCGCTCCGCTTTTTTGGGGTAGGCGGTCTGGCCATGTCGGGCCTGGGGGGGCTGATCCAACTGTATCTCCTCGGCCTGTGGCTGTGGCGCGAGGTGGGCGGGGCGGATGTCGGCCCCATCGGGACCCGGCCCCTCTTTCTGGTCGGCATTCTGCTCATCATCCTGGGCATTCAACTTTTTTCAACCGGCTTGTTAGGAGAAATGATCCGCTACTTCACCTTTCGCCCGGAGCAGGAGTACACCATCAGGGAGGTGTTGACCCACGAGGCGTGATGATGAACCACGGCAATCGACAAAAACATCTCAATCCCAATCCACTCCAACGTTTTCTGCTGGATCGCTTCCACCGCCGGATCATTCAACTCGTCGAGCGGAGTGGCCAACGTTATCTGTTGGATGCCGGTTGTGGCGAGGGCTTTGTCTTGCAACAACTGAGCCACCACCACCCGACGCTGACGGCCATCGGCGGCGATTTCAGCGGCGAGGCGCTGTTGTGGGGTCGTCGCCACGCCGACCTGCGCTGGCCGCTGACTACGTTCGATATTCACCATCTCCCTTTTCCTGACAGCACGTTTCCGCTGGTTATCTGCCTGGAGGTACTGGAGCATCTGCCCGACTCTGTGGTCGGCTTGCGGGAGTTGGCCCGCGTCTCCTCGGAGTATGTGCTGTTGAGCGTGCCCCACGAGCCATTTTTTCGGGGGGCCAATCTGCTGCGGGGCAAACATATCGCCGCGCTGGGCAATGACCCGGAGCATCTGCACAACTACTCCGGGCGGGCCTTCCGCCGGATGGCCGAGCAGGTTATCGACATCGTCTGGCACGGCTATCGCTTTCCCTGGCAGGTCGCGTTGGGCCGCAAACGACGTTGATTGAATTACGCCTGCCAGCCATCCAGTTGATCGCTGAGGCGGTTCGACATCGACAGCAGCCGCTCCCGTTGCAGCAGAGCCAGGATACCCAAAATAAGCAGCAGCAGGCCGGTGCAGCCGATCAGGATCAGGGTCGGCACGCCGGACAGGACGCTGAAAGTGACGGTGATGACGCCCAGGACGACAAAAAACAGGGGGGCGATGACCAGGCTGCGGGAGCGAATGACCAGGCCGTAGGTCAACACAATCAAACTCTGTCCGAACAGGACGAAGAACAGCAGCAGCCGGTCGGTGGCCGCCATCTGGATGTAGGTCGTACCGAGCAGGGTCAGTTGGGAAATCAGGCCGGTGATGAAGGCAGCGGTACTGTTGCCACTCCGCACCAGCAGGTAATGCATAATGAAGCCGAGCAGGGCCGCGCCGATGGCGTACACCTGCGGCTCCTCCACCTCCAATTTCCATAACAGCAGAAAGTAGGCCACCAGATAAAAGAGGGTGGCTGGAAAACCTAGCCAGACGTTGCGTCGGAGGTAGGCATCGACGGCAAAAAGGGTGGCGACCAACGCCGCGCCGAGCGCAGCTACCGTATCCCCTTGCAGCGGGCTGCTCAGGGCGACGATGGCCCCCAATCCCAACCCGCTCCAGCGTAAGACCGTCCCCCACTCCTGCCAACCGGCGATCCGGTTGAGCGCCAATCCGGCCAGGAAATAAACGACGGCCAGGCCGACCAGGGGCAACACCCACGACTCCGGTGTCCGGTCGAACAATACAAACCCCAGGGCCAGGGCCAAACTGCTGGTCGCGCCGTAGCCGACGTCCGCTTGCCGGTCGATGAGACCGAACAGGGTGGCATACACGGCGATAATAACGAAGGCCACGGTTGCCCGCCACGGCTCATCCAGGCCAATAGCCAGCGTCACCAGCAGAGTGGCCACACCACACAGCCCGCCCAGAATGAGCGGCGGCAAATACCACCCGGAACCGGCAGCAAAACGTCGCCGCACGACCAGATTGATCGTCAACAGCACCAGCGTCGGCCACAGCAGGGCAAAGCCCAGGCTGGCCGGGTCCGGCTCGAATCTGGGTAAGAGGAGGGTGGTGAAGTAGGCCGCCGTGCCCGCCAGCAAGGTTCCGCTCCAGAGCCAGGGCCGGGGACGCAGCCAGGTCAGCCCGCCGTAGACGATCATCGCCACCAGCCAGCAGCCGACCGCCACGGCCACCTCGTCCCAGATCGCCAGGAGCGGCGCGGCGATAAACAGGAGGGTCGAGCCGAGGAACAGCGGCAAGGTGTAGGGCCGGACCTCAGTTCGGTCGATACGGGTCGTGGCCTCGGCGGTCAGGGCCACTCCCACGCCCCAGCCGCAGGTGATCCCGGCCAGAAGCAGCAGCGATGGGTCAAACGTCCGGGCCAGCAGGAGGGGAACCGGCAACAGGGCGGCCACGGCCAGGGGGGGAAAGAGCGACCAGCGGGTCAAGCTGTGGCTGAAGCCGAAGAAAAGCGTGCCCAACAGCCAGGTCAGGGCGATCAACGGCCACCAGCCGGCGGTCAGCGTTTGATCGAGCAGGGCGAAGGTAATGAGCAGGCCGGATGTTCCAAGCAGGCCGATTTGTTGGAGCTGGGTCAGGAGCAGGAAGGGGCGGGCAAAGGCCGGGTCGCGCCAGCGGCTCAGAAGGTGGCTGATGCCCAACCCGGCCAGGGTGGGCAGAGCGACCAGGAACAGATCTAAATGGAACGGCCCGTCGATCCGGCGGCCGATCTGCACGGCGGCGGCGGTGGCGGCCAGCAGAGCCAGGAGGCTAAAGAAGCGGGAGCTGTAGAAAATCGTGCCGAAGGCCCAGACGCCGCTCAGGGCCAGAGAGACGCCAATCCAGGCCAGGGTCGTGACCGCGTTGCTTACTCCGACGGTGTCGAGCAGGACCCAGGCATCAATCGGTAATATAAAGGAAAAGACGATGAAGAGGATGAAGCTGGCCTGGGGTAAGCGTTGCTTGAGGGCCAGAGCCGCGCCCAGAAAGCCGACGGTGGTCAGCCCCAGCAGCGGCAGGCGCAACATTTCGATGGCGCTGGCCAGGATACAGGCGGCGGAAATGACGAAGAAGGCCCCCAGATAGAGGGCTACTTTGATGGATGTCTCGCTGAGGAGAACCTCAGAGAGGGAGGGACGGGGCTGGTCGGCGGCGGGCTGGGCCGGCGCGGTCTGCGGCGTGGGCCGGCTGAAATCGTACCGCTGGCGCAGCAGCCCGGCGATGTGGTCGGAAATCAGGCCGTCCGTCTGCCACCGCTCGATTTCGGACAGGATGGCCTGGCGCACCCCCTGGGGCAGACGGCTGCGGCGGCGTTGAAGCTGGCGGTAAGCCGGGGCGGCCAGAGCCGCCAGAGCCGCCTCGCGCACGGCCCGGCTTTCGTCCTGGGCGACGAGGCGCTCCAGAGCTTGCAGAGCGGCCTCCTGGTCGGCAGTGGCTTCGATCTCCGGATCGCCGAGTTGCTCCAAACCGGCCAGACGGGTGGCTTCATCCGGGCTGGTCAGGGCGCTGAGGATCGCTTTGAGCGAGGTTTCCGGTCTCTCCTCGGCCGGGGGCGTTTCTGCTGTATCCGGTGTTTCCGGTGACTCCGGGGGAATGTCTGTTGGTTGGTTGTCAGTAGTCATGGTCTCTCCCTGGTATCGCTTGAATGCAATTTAACCGGATTATAACACGAGATCGCTTGGAGGTCACCTGTCGAAAGTTAGGGAGATAGGCGTGACGGAAAATTGTTCCACCGTCGCGCTAAGTAAAACCGCTCAGATGAGTACCCTGAATGTCGCCCCATCCGGGATCAAACAGTAGGCTTTCTTTTAGACAAAGTTACGACCTTTAGACACTGCGTTAGCCACAGGGGTGTGATATGATACAGTCAACCCAACGGGTTACACACATTTCAAATCAACAGCTTTCATATAAACGTAACGCCTACAGTTACGACCAGAAAGGAACAAGTATCATGTCACTCGACCCCGCCATCAAGAAAAATTGGATCAACCTTCAGAAGAAGTATGATGTCCCCGTCAACGCCATCGGCGTCAAAATCAAGCCGAACGATCAGCGGACGCTGAAAGTGTGGAAGGAAGAAGGGATCGACGAATTTTTGAAGAAGTAAGTTTGTAGAAAATATTCAGTAGATCGCAACGCACCCTTCGATACAACCTCGTTCCTCGGTTTACTCAGGATGCGTTGCGATCTACGGATATTGGCTAAAAGGCGGGGTTCGGTCGAACCCCGCCTTTTATGTTTTTTGGAGCCATATTGTGTTGCGTTACGGGTGGGTAGTTTGACACGACTCCAAGCCTCACTTAAAATAGGCAGCCAGTGAGGTATTTTATGACGGTTCTGAAAACATTATTCGAGACCCCCATTGATGTCCGCATGAGCGCCAAGACGTATCTCGACGACCCACGCAGCGAAGCGAAATCAGATCTCATCGAAGGAGTCTTCGTGATGGCCTCTCCCGCTTCCTTTCAGCACGAGGATATTCAATCCTTTATCATCACCACCCTGACCAATTTCGTTGAACACCGAAATTTGGGAAAGGTCATGGGGCCAAATACGGCCTATCAACTATCGGCAGATAATGTCTTCCAACCGGACGTTTCTTTCATCCGCCAGGATCGCTTACATCTCGCCGAGAAAGTTTATTTTCCCGGCCCACCGGACATTGCGGTGGAAATCACCTCACCCAGCAGCCAACAGTACGATCAGGTCGAAAAAAAGATCAATTA
>CAZWZZ010000019.1:0-12870 GCA_964638395.1 uncultured Caldilineaceae bacterium | reverse complement strand
TCAATTATGGTCGCTTTGGAGTCAGAGAATATTGGCTCATTGATACGCTGGCGAAACAGGCCACGTTCTACCGTCAAACCGATGGGCAGCTTATTCCCATCCCTACAGAAGATAATCGGTTGGTCTCGCAGATCATTGCGGGCTATTGGCTCGAAATAGATTGGCTTTTCCCCTCTCAAGCAGGTCGGCGGCCCGGCGTGTTGGAGGTCGCTCGTTTGCAGGGGGTAATCTAAATTTGCTGTATGGGTTGGATATTATTCTCAGTGAGTAGCAGAAAAAACCAAATAGCCACAACAAAAGGAGTCTAACAAACAATGAGTGAACCAAAGAAAAACCAACTGGGTGCCCGGGCCACCTTCGATACCGGCCACGGCGACGCCTACATCTACCGGTTGGACACATTGGAAAAAGAGGGCTGGGGCAACATCTCTGGCCTGCCCTTCTCGATCAAGGTCCTGCTGGAAGCGGTGCTGCGGGAGGTGGACGGCTACATCGTCAAGGAGGAGGATGTTAAGAACGTGGCCGCCTGGGATGCCAAAAATCCGCAGCCGGTCGAGATTCCCTTCAAACCGGCCCGCGTCATCTTGCAGGATTTCACCGGCGTGCCGGCCGTGGTCGATCTGGCGGCGATGCGCTCGGCGATGGCCCGCATGGGGGGCGATCCGCAGAAGATCAACCCGGTCGTGCCGGTCAACCTGGTCATCGACCATTCGGTGCAGGTGGATGTCTTTGGCCAATCCATCGCCCTGGAGCGAAACGCCGAGATCGAGTTCGAGCGGAACCGGGAGCGGTATGAGTTCCTGCGCTGGGGCCAGAAAGCCTTCGATAATTTCAGCGTCGTGCCCCCCGCCAGCGGCATCGTTCACCAGGTCAACCTGGAGTACATCGCCAAAGGGGTCTGGACGCGGCCCGAAGAGCATGGGGTCGTGGTCTACCCCGACAGCCTGGTGGGGACGGATAGCCACACGACGATGATTAACGGCCTGGGCATCGTCGGTTGGGGTGTCGGGGGCATCGAAGCCGAGGCGGTCGTTCTCGGCCAGCCGATCTACATGCTGACGCCGGAGGTGGTCGGCTTCAAGCTGACCGGCAAGCTGCGGGAAGGCGTGACCGCCACCGACCTGACCCTGACCGTGGTCCAGATGCTGCGGCAAAAGGGCGTCGTCGGCAAGTTCGTCGAGTTTTACGGGACCGGCCTGAGCCAGATGACCCTGCCCGACCGGGCCACCATCGCCAATATGGCCCCCGAGTATGGGGCGACGATGGGCTTCTTCCCGCTAGATGCCGAGTCGCTGAACTATCTGCGGCGCACCGGGCGGCCTGAGGAGCTGGTCGAGATGGTGGAGCGGTACAGCAAGGAGCAGGGCCTCTTCCGCACCGACGCCACCCCCGACCCGGCCTTCACCGACACCCTCGAATTGGATTTGGATGACGTGGAGCCGAGTCTGGCCGGGCCGAAGCGTCCCCAGGATCGCATCGCCCTGTCGGCGATGAAGCAAGAGTTCAAAAACGCCCTGACCAAACCGGTCGGGCCGCAGGGCTTTGGCCTGAACGAGGGGGATTTGGGGCGCACGGGGACGATCAAGCCGAACGGCATCCCCGGTGCGGAGATCAAGCATGGCGCGGTCGTCCTGGCGGCCATCACCTCCTGCACCAATACCAGCAACCCGTCGGTTATGCTGGGTGCGGGCATTTTGGCCAAGAAAGCCGTGGAGAAAGGCTTAAAGACCGCCTCTTACGTCAAGACCAGTCTGGCCCCCGGTTCGAAAGTGGTCACCGATTATCTGAATGAAGCCGGGTTGACCCCCTATCTGGAGCAGTTGGGCTTCCACACCGTCGGCTACGGCTGCACCACCTGCATCGGCAACAGCGGTCCCCTGCCGGAGCCGGTCGTCGAGGCCATCACCACCGGCGATCTGGTCGTCTCCGGCGTGTTGAGCGGCAACCGCAACTTCGAGGGGCGCATCCATCCCTACATCAAGGCCAACTTCCTGGCCTCGCCGCCGCTGGTCGTGGCCTACGCCCTGGCCGGGACGACGGAGATCGACCTGGTTAACGAACCGATAGGCAAAGGCAAAGATGGCAACGATGTCTATCTGAAGGACATCTGGCCGACCCAGGCGGAAGTGGCTGCTGAGTATGACAAGGCCCTCGACCCGGCCACCTTCCACAAGGAGTACACCGGCATCGAGGAGAGCAACCCCAAATGGAACGCCATTCCGGTAGCTGAAGGAGCGATCTATCAATGGGATGAGTTCTCGACCTACATCCAGGAGCCGCCCTTCTTCATTGATATGAGCCACGACGCTGAGCCAATCACGCCGATTGAAGGGGCCAGAGTGCTGGTCAAAGTGGGCGACTCGGTCACCACCGACCATATCTCGCCGGCCGGGGCCATCCCCAAAGAGATGCCCGCCGGTCAATATCTGCAAGAGCATGACGTGGCCCCCCACGAATTCAACTCCTTCGGCTCCCGGCGGGGGAATGACCGGGTCATGACGCGGGGAACCTTCGGCAACATCCGCCTGCGGAACCAGATGGCCCCCGGCACCGAGGGTGGCTGGACGACCTATCTGGGCAGTGATGAGGTTATGCCGATCTACGATGCCAGCCTCAAGTATAAAGAAGAAGGCACACCGCTGCTGGTCATCGCCGGGAAGGAGTACGGAACCGGCTCCAGCCGGGATTGGGCGGCCAAAGGGACGCTGCTGCTGGGCGTCGAGGCGGTCATCGCCGAGAGCTACGAGCGTATCCACCGCAGCAACCTGGTGGGAATGGGCGTTCTGCCGCTCCAATTCAAGGCCGGCGAAAATGCCCAGAGCCTCGGCTTGACCGGGCAGGAGAGCTACACCATCCACGTCGATGACGACCTCCAACCGCAGCAAGAGGTCAGCGTGGATGTCGTCGCCCCCGATGGCAGCAGCCGGACTATCACCACCGTCTGCCGCATCGACACCCCGGTGGAGATCGATTATTACCGCAACGGCGGTATTTTGCAGACGGTGCTGCGAAATTTTTTGAAGGAGTAGGGTGAGCGTTTAGCTAGTTTCAAGACCCGGCCCGGTGGGGCCGGGTCTTTTTTTATGGCCCATAAAACTTGACAAGATGAGCATTTCTTCTTACGATGTGTAGGATAGATTTAAGGGTTCTGAACCACGCCTGATTTAAGGAAAAAAATGTCTCAAGACTTGCCCATTCAATCTTTCAAATTTAACGAGTCGGGCTTGACCCAAATCTTTGGCGAGCTGGAAGCCAAATTGATGGAAGCGGTCTGGGCGCTCGAACAGCCCAGCGTCAAGGAAGTGATCGACTACCTGGGTGGCGA
This sequence comes from uncultured Caldilineaceae bacterium, assembly GCA_964638395.1. GTDB lineage: Bacteria > Chloroflexota > Anaerolineae > 4572-78 > J111 > CAZWZZ01. The sequence continues at coordinate 9,545 of CAZWZZ010000019.1, read as the reverse complement.
CCTCAACTACAAGACGACCATGACCGTGCTGAACCGGCTCGTTGAAAAAGAGGTGTTGCAACGCCACAAGGCCGGTCGCTGTTTTGTCTACACCGCCCCGGCCAGCCGCGAGGAGTTACTGGCCGGTGTTTTCGATCAGATGGTGCGGGGGATGCTCGGCCCGGAGTTCCGGCAGATCGCCCTGGCCCAGATGATCGAAACGGCGGAAGCGGTAGACCCCGACCTCCTCGAAACTATGAGCCGCCTGATTCGGAAAAGAAAAGCTGATGAGCCACCCTCGTAACCTGCCAACGCTCTACTTTTGGGGCCTGCTCTTCGTCACCCTCAGCCTGTTAGCGATGGGTCTGGGTTTAAGCCTGGCCTCGAGCCGGTCGTGGCTCGAGGCCCTGTGGCATCTGTGCCGCGCCCGTTGGGAAAACCTCGGCCTCCTGTGGCCATTATCCATCCCCCTAATAACAGGGATCGTTCTGATCCGGGGCGGGATCAGCCTCATCGGCCAAATGCGGGCCACCCGCCGCTTCGAGCGCACCTTTCGCCCCTTGCGCCAGCCCCCGCCGGCCCATCTCCGGCCACTTTTCCAGGCCAACGGGTTAGCCGCCACCGACCTCATTTTCCTCGATCTGCCCAAACCTTACGCTTTCTGCACCGGCCTGTGGCAGCCTCGTATCTGGTTGACCGCCGGTCTGGTTGATCTGCTCTCTGAGGCAGAATTGGCGGCGGTGCTGGCCCACGAAGCCGAACATCGGCGCCGGCGTGATCCGCTGCGGTTGATGATTAGCCGCGCCCTCCAAGCAGCCTTTTTCTTTCTACCCGCCGTCGGCGACCTGGCCAGAGCCACCGAACTCCAGCAGGAAATCGTGGCCGATCAGGCCGCCGTGACCCGGCTCGGCGATAATTTGCCCCTGCTGTGCGCCATCCAAAAATTGCTAAACCAGGATACCCCCCGGCTAGACAAGACAGCCGCCGTTTACAGCCCCTTCAACATCACCGAAGCCCGGCTACGGCGGTTGCTGGCCTCCCCCGCACCCATTCGTTGGCGCCGTCGTCTGGCGAAATGGGGGCTAAACCTGAGCATTATGGCTTTGCTGGCAGTCGTGGCCCTGCAAGCCACCCGGCCCATCACGTCTGCCGAAACCGTGGCCTGCACCCCCAACCCGACACCCCTCGATTACTCCCCGGTGATCTGGTTGAGCTATGACTCAACCGAGGTGGCCCAGGTTGGCCAATAAAAATCCTAATCACCCGATTTGGCCTCGGCCTCGATTTCGGCGTCGATGAGATGTTGAACGTGGTCGAGCATCTTCTGCCCCTTGAGGCTGCCGTACAGCAGGCGGGCGGCCACCTCCGGGTCGATGTTCCCGACCGCCCCCAGCCGGCGGCCAATCCGCTGTAACAGCCCCCGATCACATTGATCCAGCAGGTCCGTATCCCGTTCGATCCCCTCGACCAGCGAGACGCGCCGGTCCCACAACCGCACATCGGCCGGATAGTTACTGTCATCCTCATCGAACTCGAAGCAGTAGGTGCGAAACAGTTGGTGGATGACTTCGTGGACGTACTGCCACTTGATGTCGGGCGCGGTCTCCTCGAAATGGGCGTGGAGGTCCTCCTTATGTTCGGTCAAACTGCGCCCCGGCTGAGTCCGGAGAATGTCATACAATTTGAGAACGATGCGGGGCCGGTATTCGTTTGGAGTCATATGCACCCGTTGTTGGGACAGATATTTCAGGTAACGATCCAGCAACGCTTCCGGGGCCACCTGCGCGGTCGAGGTTTCGTTCTCCGTCACCATTTTGACATCCAGATGGCCACCCGGCTGGGCGATCCGCACCTGCACCAAATCCTTCTGGGCCAGGAGAAACTGCTTGAAACTGCTAAAACCGTAGTTCCGTTCGCTAAAGGCCGGGTTCAGACGCAGCATCGCATATTTGAGTTGGCCGCCGCTAACCCACTCATCCTCCTGCGAGCGCAGAGCGCGTCGCAACAGTTGGCGAGCCTCGGTGATGTCGAAGCTGGCCGCCGTTGACTTTTTGGCCTTCTTTTCCGGCTTGGCCGGGGCCTCGACCAGGGCATCATAAAAGACGAATTGATCGCAGGCGTTGATGAGGTATTCGGCACTGGCCCCGCTGACGCCCAGGCCGATCACAAATTTACCCCGCGCCCGCAGATGGTGGACCAACTCCGTAAAATCGCCATCCCCCGACACCAAAATAACGTGGCTGATGTTGGTACTCTCCCCCATCAACATCTCCATCGCGTCGATGACGATTTTGATGTCCGCCGCATTTTTGCCCCGCTTGGAGGAGACGTAAATCAGGTCGATGCCCAGGCCCAACAACTCCCGCCGGTTGGCATTGTAGACGGCCCAATCGGCGTAGGCCCGGCGCAACACCACCCGCCCAAAATCGACCGCCGTTTCCAGCACCACCGACCAATCGACGTCAACATCGCTCCCCAGCTTCTCCCGGCAGCTTATGTCGATATTCTCGTAGTCGATAAACACGGCCACTTGTTGATCGTCGTTCAGGGCCATATTACACCTTTCATTTTCTATTCATCAAATTGACGATTTTCTCATTCCGCTTTCAGGTTACGTTCAGTTACGCTTCATCTGCCCATTTTACCCTATTTTTCAACAAATATCATTTTTTAATGCCAAAGGAGTCTTTTTACTATGCACAATCGCAAAACAATCTGGATAATGGGTGGGTTTTTGTTGATGGTGATGCTGTTGACCGGGAGTGTCGTCGGCAGTGTGGCCGCCTATTTGTTGACCGCGTCGCCGGAGGCTGCTGTGGCGCCGGGGGCGGTCGAGGCCGTTCGCGTCGAGCCGGTGCGGGCTGTGGAAGCCCCGGCTCTCCAGACCGGCCCGCTGGTCGTCGACGAGTCGGACACGGTCGAGGCGGTGGAGACCGTCCTGCCGGCGGTGGTCACGGTCTTGAGCCGTGGCTCGCGGGGGGGCGGCAGCGGTTCCGGCTTTTTTGTGGATGAGGCCGGGCACGTCGTCACCAACTACCATGTCATCGAGGGCAGCCAAGATTTGATCGTCATCTATGCACAGGGCGGCTCGGCACCGGCCCGGCTGGTCGGCACAGCCCCCGATTTCGATCTGGCACTGTTGCGGGTGGATGGTCCCATCCCGGCGGTCGCTACCTGGGGTGACTCCAGCGCGTTGCCGCTGGGGGCGGGCGTGGTCGCCATCGGCTCTGCGCTGGGTCAATACCAGAACACAGTCACCAGTGGCATTTTGAGCGGATTCAACCGGGAGTTGGGGAATTTGCGAGGCTTATTGCAGACGGATGCGGCCATCAACAGCGGTAACAGCGGCGGCCCCCTCATCAATTTGGGCGGACAGGTCGTCGGCATCAACACGATGGTCGTCCGGGGCGGCTTTTCGGGCAGCGCCGAGGGGTTGGGCTTTGCCATCCCCAGCAATGTGGCCCGCACCGTAGCTCAACGCCTCATCAATGGCGGCGATGCCAAACCGGCTTTCCTCGGTATTCAATACCAGCCGCTGAACCCACAAGTGGTCAGCGAGCAGGGCTTGACCATCAGCGAAGGGGCGCTTCTGAGCGACATCGTGGCCGGGACACCGGCGCAGCGGGCCGGGTTGCAAACCGGAGACATCATCATGGCCATCAATGGTCGCCCGGTCGATGAGCGCAACCCCCTCGTCAGCCGGCTGCTGGAACACGTGGCCGGGGAAACGATTACCCTGGAGGTGATGCGGAATAATGGGCAGGTGCTTCAACTGAGCCTGACGTTGGGTGAGCGAGCGTAACGGCAGACCAAGATATGCCCCTCTCTACACTAATCGGGCCACCTTCCGCTCCAGCCGGGCCAGGCGGTGAGCCAAACCCTTGCGCCAGCGGCGACGCTCGGTGTGGCCGGGGTGGTAGCCGTCGATGATCTCCAGGGCGGCGGCGGTCCACCGTTGGGCGGTGGCCGGGTCTTTCTGTTTATGTTCGTAATATTTGGCCAATTCGACGTGGGCATAAATCCGGCGGCCCTCGGCCGCTTGCTGCCAGATTTCGACGGCAGCCTCGAAATTCCCCTGACGCCGGTGGAGCCGCCCCAGCCGCTCCTGGGTAGCCCAATGGCTTGCTTCGGGCAGGTCGGGCCGTTGCAGCCCCGCCTCGAACAACTGCGCGGCCAACGCCGCCTCTCCCAACGCCTCAAACAATTTGCCGACGGCGATCATATCGAGAGCGTGGTCAAGCGAACCATCCAGCGGATCGGCCAACATCCCGGCGATGTGAGTCAGCAGGGCGGCCATAGCCAGCACGTCCAGGGCGTTGTGGTAAAAAACCCCTTTCAGGGGCCGGGCGTCCCGATCCCGGACATAGTTGAAATAAATAGTGGGGATCAGAAAACCGGGGGTATCCTCCTCCGTGCGCGTTGCGCCGAGGATGTGGGTTTCCAGCGCCCCCAGGCGACGGCTCGGCAGGCGGTCCCGCCACAGCCGCCGGGCCAGATGCAGCAGATCGAGGTGGGGCGCATCGAGCAGCGGAAAACGGTCGCCGTTGCTGATGTAGCGGCTGTTGAGGACGGGCGCATCGAACGATTTGCCGTTGAAGGTGACCAGCGTGTGGCAGGGGGCCAGGAAGTCGGTCAGCGCGGCCAGTTGGGCCGGTTCCTCGGCCGGGTCCCGCATAAAGAATTGGGCCAGGCGGAACTGCTCCCCCTCGAAGCGCCCGACGCCGACGAGAAAGGCATACGTGCCGCTGCCGCCCATGCCGGTCGTCTCGATGTCGAGGAAGGCCAGCGTGTCGAGCGGCTGCTCGCTGATGGCTCGCTCTTTGGCCCAGGCGGCCACGGTGTGCAGCGGCGCAGCGGGACGCAGCCCGACCTGCCCGTGGCGGTAGGTGGGGTCATACCACGTTTCGACAACGAAGGCATCCCCGGCGGGAGTCGGCCATACCTGGCCAGGGATGACCCGTTCCAACGGATAATCATTCGTTTTTTCGGGCGCCTTTGACGGCAAGTCGCGGGCACCGACCTTGACGCCCAGAGCTTTGAGCTTGTCAGAAAGAGGGAGCATAACGCTAATCAGCAGTTCTAAATATGGCGAATAAGACCCTAAAGGTTTCCATAGATCAGGCCAAACGTCGTCGATTCACGGTGACAAAGCTGCTTTCAAGTAACCTTTAGGGACGAAACCTTTAGGGTCTGGCTTCAACTAATCAACCAGCTTGACGAACTCATCCACATCGGCCAAGACCCGCGCCACCGCCGTCTCCCAAAAATCGGGTTTCGTCAAATCGACGCCGAGGTGGGTTCGGGCCAAATCTTCGGTGGACATCGAACCGGTATCCCGCAGCAGGGCGATGTAGCGGTCGCTGAAGCTCGCCCCCTCGTCGAGAGCGCGGGCGTAGAGACCGTTGCTAAAAAGATAACCGAAGGTGTAAGGGAAATTGTAGAAGGGCGCGCGGGTGATGTAAAAATGGAGTTTTGAGGCCCAGAACAGGGGATGGTAGCCGGACAAGCCCTCTTTGAAAGCGGTTTGTTGGGCTGCGGTCATCAGCTCCGATAGCTCATCGACGCTCAGATGCTTTTTGGCTCGCTGCTTGAAAAATTCCCGCTCGAAATCGAAACGGGCGCGGATATTCATAAAATGGGAGGCGGCGTCGTTTAATTTGGAACCGAGGATACTCAACCGCTCCCGCTCATCGGCGGCGGCTTCCAGGCCGGCGTTGGTGACGATCAACTCGTTGAAGTTGCTGGCCGTCTCGGCCACGCTCATAGCATACCGGCGGGCCCCATAGGGTAGATCCCGCATGGCCCAACTGTGGTAGCCGTGGCCTAACTCGTGGGCCAGAGTCAACATCCCGTTAAAGCTACCGGTGTAGGTCATAAAAATACGAGATTCGCCGATCAGCGGCAAGCTGGTGCAGTAAGCGCCGGCCCGTTTGCCGGCCCGATTTTCGGCCTCGATCCAGTGCCGGTCGATAGCCAGACGGCAATAGGCGGCGATGGCCGGATCGAAGCGGTCTACATTGCTCACCACAAAATCGGCGGCCTCGGCGTAGCTGAAGGTTTTGGTCACTTCCCCCACCGGCGCAGCCACATCAAACCAATGCAACTGCGCCACGCCGAACAGTTTGGCTTTGGCCCGGAAATAGTCGAGCAGCTTGGCGCTCTTAGCGTCGATGACGCCCCACATCGCCTCCAACGTTTCGGCCGAGAGGCGGTTGTTATGCAGCGGCTCCTGCAAGACCGACTGCCAGCCCCGATGTTTGTAGAGGGTCAGCCGAAACCCGGCCTGATAATTGAGGGCCAGCGCGCAGGTTTTGGCCAGATCGCTCCAGGCCGTCTCGAACAACGCAAAGGCCCGCTGCCGCACCTCACGATCCGGGTCATCCATATATTTGCTCTGCAACTGCCCCAGCGACAACGGCTTGCCCTCAAACTCAACCTCTTTATCACCGCTGGTGATGCCGTAGAGCCGGTCCCAGGCGTGGTAGCCGTCGGCGGCCAGTTCGTTGGCCAGCGTCTCTAGCGCCGGGGCCATTTTGCGACGCGCCAGGTCACGGGACTCATTCAGATAGAAGGCCACCTGGTGCAATTCCGTCTCGGCCACCAAATGTTGCCAGGCCTCCTCATCCTGCTCGGCAAAAGCGGCGGTGAATTTCGTCCACAGCGTCCCCAGCCGGGCGCTCAACTGGTCGGTCTGGGCCATCAATTGCAACGCCTTGTCATCCTTGACATCTTGGGCCATCAGACAGCCGACGAAGGAGCCGGCCTGATTGAGCCGCGCCCCCAGATCGAACAGGGTTTGAATGGCCGCCACCCAATCCGACTCTGTCTCCGTGGAGAGAGCCGGTGGCAATCCGGCTGCCTCGGCCAACTCCAAATCGGCCGTCAACTGTGCCAGAAAATCGGCCAACGCCGCCGAGTGGCTGCCCCCGGTAAAGATGGAGTCTAAGTCCCAATTCACGCTTACGCTCATAATTTTTTACCCCTGTGGTGATTTTTTATAAGACAACGTCTTGCTTATTTGCTGGAATCATTATACCCGGTAAGGAAAATTTTGCACGATTGACAGGGGGAGAGGTCGGGAGGGTTAAGAATAGGTTGACACTTTTTTACCCGCCAGGTTGAGCAACATCGCTGCGTAAAACGTAAAACGTGAAGCGTCAGGCATTACTACGTTGAAAATCGTTACGTTTTACGCCTTACGTTTTACGACATTGTCAACCAAATTTCTTGAGACTATGAACCATCCCACCCCCCTTAACTCTCTTAATTTAACATAGTCAATTCGTCCCAAACCCCATCGGTTTAGCCAGTTTGGCCCAAGATAACGATTGTGTTATCATCCAAATCCGGTATAATTAACAATCATAACGTCACTGCCGCACGCTGTGTGCAGAAATCCGAACGGTGTCTATGTCAAACCCGTGGTTAAAATTTTACGATGCCGACGTACCCCGGACGTTGGTCATTCCCCCCCTGACCATTCCTGATTTGTTGAATAACGCCGCCGAGAAATACCCCAACCAGACGGCGACCGTTTTTATGGGGGCCAGGCTGACCTACGCTCAACTGAAGCAGCAGGTCGATAAGTTAGCGGCCAACCTCTACGATTTGGGCATCCGGCGGGGAGACCGCATCGCCATTATGTTTCCCAACACGCCCCAGGCCATCATCGCCTATTACGCCACGCTTTCCCTCGGTGCTGTCGCGGTCATGACCAACCCCCTCTACGTCGAGCGGGAGCTTGCGTACCAATGGGGCGACTCCGGCGTTAAAGCGGTCATCAGCCTGGATATGTTCTGGCCCACAATCGAGGCGGTTCGCGGCAACTTGCCGCTTGAGCAGGTCATCCTGGCCGGTATTCAGGATTATATGCCCACCCTCAAACGGTGGGTAGCTCCGCTCGAACTGCGGCGGCAGGGTAAATGGGTCAGCGTCACCTACACCGACACCGTCCACGCCTTCAAAAAGCTCATCAGCCGCCGGCGTCCCAGCCCCCCGCCGGTAACGATTGATCCCGAAGATTTGGCCTGTTTGCAATACACCGGCGGCACCACCGGCCTGCCCAAAGGGGCTATGTTGAGCCACCGCAACCTCATCGCCAGCCTGGCCCAGATTCGCAGCTTTCTTTTATACGAACATGGCGACGCCGAGGACATCGCCCTGGCCTTTATGCCCTTTTTCCACGTCTACGGCATGAACGGCCTGATGAACCTGTCGATGTATCTGGCGGCGACCCTGGTGCTGATCCCCAAACCGGAGATTAAGGCCATCGTCGAGGCCATCATCGCCGAGCGGCCCACCTTTTTCACCGGCATTCCGGCCCTCTTCATCGCCCTCAACAACTACCGCACCATCGACCAGGTCGATCTGACCTCGATCAAGGCGATGTTCAGCGGCGCAGCCCCCCTGCCGGTCGAGGTGATGAACACCTTCGAGCAGCGCACCGGCGCGCCCATCTCCGAGGCTTACGGCATGACCGAAGCCTCCTCGGTCACTCACGTCAACCCCCTCAAAGGACGGCGGAAAGCGGGCAGCATCGGCGTGCCGATCATCGGCACGGAGGCCAAAATCGTTGATGTCGATGATCCGACCCAGGCGTTGGGTGTCGATGAGCCGGGGGAATTGCTGGTCAAGGGACCGCAGGTGATGGCCGGCTACTGGAACACGCCCGCTGAAGATGCGGAGGCGTTCCACGAGGGCTGGCTCAAAACGGGCGACATCGCCACGATGGACGAGGATGGCTATTTTTACATCGTGGATCGCAAGAAGGACATTATTATCAGCGCCGGCTACAACATCTACCCCCGCGAGGTGGAAGAGGTGCTGTACCAACACCCCAAAATCCTGGAAGCCTCGGTCATTGGCCTGCCGGACGGGTTGCGGGGGGAGAAAATCGCCGCCTACGTCGTCCTCAAGCCGGGCCAGACGGCTAAAGCCGCCGAAATCCGCCGCTTCTCCCGCGAGCATTTAGCCCCCTACAAACAGCCCCGCCAGATCATCTTCCGGGACAGCCTGCCCAAATCCATCGCCGGTAAAATTCTGCGCCGGGCGTTGAAGGAGGAGGCGCAGGCCGAGTCGAAAGAGTCAGCCTGATTTTACTTGGCATAATCACAAAAATAAGGTAAGATATTACTTTACTATCCCAACCAAATCCCTAAAGATAGCGTTAACCAATGAAAGATATTTTGGCAACCATCGAAACCTGGCAACAACGTGGCGACCAGGTGGCCGTGGCCACGGTGATTAATACCTGGGGGTCGTCCCCCCGTGCGCCCGGCGCGAAGATGGCCATCAACCAGGCCGGCCAGATGGTCGGCTCTGTTAGCGGTGGCTGTGTGGAGGGGGCGGTGGTGCAGGAGGCATTACAGGTTCTCAAGACGGGCTGTCCCCGGCTGTTGACGTATGGCGTGGCTGACGAGACGGCCTGGGATGTGGGGTTGGCCTGTGGCGGCTCGATTGAGATTTTTGTGGAAACGTTGGATTGGTGAGGGGGGATAGGGGGATAGGGGGGAAGATTGGAAGGGGGGAAGGGTGGAAGGATGGAAGGCCGGAAGCGCCAGTCTCGG
>CAZWZZ010000018.1:9951-21540 GCA_964638395.1 uncultured Caldilineaceae bacterium | reverse complement strand
CCCCTCGATACGCCTTTTCAAGGCTACTCGGGATGCGAACTGCGTAACTCCTAACGTTTTGCGCCTTACGTTTTACGGGTAGCCCGGTGTCGATCTAATTTTCACCACGCCCGTTACGTAAAGTCTTCGCTATCATACGCGCCGACTTCGAGGCTACTGGTGACCAGCACCTCCAGCGGCTCTAGCAACAGCGCGGCGTAACCGATTCGTTGGGTTTCGTCTAAGCGGGGGGCGACTTTGGTTAGAATGTCGAGGGCTAACTGAACTTTGGCCTGATACAGATGGGGGTCGGTGCAATCCTTCTGGCTCAACAGGTCGGCCTGTTTGCGCCGCCAGTTGACGATGGTCTGCATAAAAGCGATGGCATCGACTACCCCCTTCAACGTGGCGGTGATGGGGGCATTGTCGGCAGCAGTGTCTTTGATGACAGCCAGGAGTTGCACCTCCGGCCACTGTCGTTTTTTGACATCATTGATGAGATGCTGTAAGTCGGCCAGGGCGTTTAGAAAAGGGCTAACCTCGTTGAGCAGAATAGCGGGGGTCATCGGCCTGGTCGAGGTCAGCATGACGGTGAACCCCAACTGGCTGAGGTTGTAGGCTGCCCCGCCGAGGCCGGGGGCTGTTCGGGATGGGGAGGGTTCGTTTTTGTGGTTGGTGTGGTGGGTCATAGTTGTCTTGGGCGTCGAATCAAGTCGATAGTTAGGAAGCGTGGGCTGAAATCCGGTCTAAAAAAATAGGCGATGTAGAAAACCTGCTCTACACCGCCCAAACATCCTCCCTCGATGTGACCCGTTTCCTTCTTTAGGTTGATGTGATTTGAGGTCATCCTGAACCGGATTAATGTTCGTTTAATTTTACCCCACCCTGCCCGGCGAGTCAACGTTCTCAGCTAGTACTTTCAGGGCAACTTTTAAGCCAGCGAGACCGTCTCCTTCTTGAAGCCGTGCCCGATGTCGATCTTGGGCGGCTTCAACAGATCAACCAGCGCCGCTTCCACGGTGGAAAACTTAAAGTCGTATCCCAGGTCAAGCAGGCGGTGGGGCACGGCGGGTTGGCCATCCAACAGAACCGTGGCCATCTCGCCAAGTATCGCCTTGAAGATGAAGCCCGGGGCCGGAGCGAAGGCCGGTCGCTTCAAAACCTTACCGATGGTCCGGACAAACTCTTTGTTGCGGACCGGCTTGGGGGCAGTCAGGTTGAAGGGGCCACTGGCCGTTTCATGCTCCAGCAGAAAGCGGATGGCTTCGGCCTCATCCAGATAATGAATCCAGGGGAGCCATTGCCGCCCGCTGCCAATCGGCCCCCCGGCCACAACCAGCCGGAACGGGATCAACATCTTGGGTAGAGCGCCCCCGGCCATATCCAAGACAACGCCGGTGCGGATGATGACCCGGCGCACCCCCATCTCTTCGACCTCGGCGGTCGATTGCTCCCAATCGACGCACACGTCGGCCAAAAAGTCGCGGCCCGGCGGACTCTCCTCCGTGACCATTTCTGGGGGATTGGGGCCGTAGTAACCAACCGCCGAAGCCTGGATTAACACCTTTGGTTTGTTCTGAGCCGCCCGAATGGCTTCGATCACGGCTTTACCAGCCTCGAGGCGGCTGTGGCGGATTATACGTTTCCGCTCATCCGTCCATTTTTCATCGGCAACACCGGCCCCGGCCAGGTTGACAAGCGCCTCGGCCTCTTCCACCAGATGGCCCCAGCCCTCGGCGCTTTGACCGTCCCACCGGGCAAACCCCACCGTCGAGGGCAAAGTCGCCGGGCGATATTTACGCCGGCTGAGAACGGTCGCCGTATGGCCGTGTTTGAAAAGTTGGTCGATTAAACGGCGGCCAATCAGTCCGGTGCCGCCGGTGATCAAAACGTGCATAATTGTCTCATCCTTTTTTTACGTCTTACGCACAATATACCACGGTTGTCCACATTTTGTCAATGTTAAATTCAGATTGAAGGGGCACGGCTCATAAATGGGCACCGCAATATTTGCAATAGGTGGCGTCCCGGTCGTGCCCCTCCAGGCCGCAGGCGGGGCAGGCTTGGGTGGTGATGTGATCTTTTTTAGTCATCTGCGTCAATTCGGCGGTGACGATACCCGTCGGCACGGCGATGATGGCGTAGCCGATAATCATAATGATCGAGGCCAGTATCTTGCCCAGGGCCGTCTGGGGCGATATATCCCCATAGCCAACCGTGGTCAGGGTCACAATCGACCAGTAGATGCTGGTCGGAATATCCACAAAACCATGCTCTTCCCCTTCGACGACATACATCGCCGAGCCGATGATAGTCACGATAATCAACACCGCGAACAGAAAGACGCTGATCTTGCGGCGGCTGGCCCGTAGCGCGGTGGTGATGACCTGGGCTTCATTCAAATAGGCGGCCAACTTGAAGACCCGGAAGATACGCAGCAAGCGCAAGACCCGAATCGTCAGCAGATATTGGCTGCCGGGGATGAACAGGCTGGCATAGGTTGGCAGAATGGCCAGCAGATCGACCAGTCCAAAAAAGCTGGTCGCATACCGCAGCGGGCGGCGGATGCTGATAAGCCGCAGGAGATACTCGATGGTAAACAGGATGGTAAAGGCCCACTCGACGGCGTACAATATCGTCCCATACCTGGCCCGGATACCGGCCACGCTGTCGAGCAGCACCACCGCCACACTGAGCAGGATGCTCCAGATTAAGATAACATCAAACAGTTTCCCGACCGGTGTATCGGCCTCGAAGATCACTTCGTGGAGCCGGTCACGCCACCCTGCGTCGGGATGTTGGGTTGGTTGTGAGGGCATAAGCGGCATTATACCCCAACACCCCCACCACTCCCAAACCGTTCACCCGGTACAACAAAAAAACAGCCCCGTGAGGCTGTTTCGCTAAAAATGGGTCAATCCCGTTACAGAACGTATCAAGCCTCCCCCACCGGCAGCTCAAAGGTAAAGCGTGTGCCCTGACCAACCTCGCTCTCGACCCAGATGCGACCCTGGTGGGCTTCGATGATCCGTTTGGCGATGGCCAGACCGAGGCCGGAGCCGCCGGTCTCCCGGCTGCGGCTCTTTTCACCCCGAAAAAATTGGTCGAAGACGCGGGGCAGGTCAGCGGCGGCGATGCCTTCGCCGGTGTCGGCCACCTCGACTTGGACCCCACCGGGCACAGCCTGGGTAGACAGCGTAATCCTGCCCTCGGCGGGGGTGTGGCGGATGGCGTTTTGGAGGAGGTTGGCCAGAACCCGCTGGATTTTGGCCAGTTCCGCCTCGATCAGGGGCAAGCCTTCACTAAATTGCCCCTGTAGTGAAACTTGTTTCCGTTTGGCCTGGGCCTGCATCGACTCGATGATGTCCGACAGCAGGTCATTGACATCGAGCGGCTGGCGTTGGAGCTTGATCTGGCCGGTCTCCAGTTGGGACAGTTCGAAGAGGTCGTTAATCAAGCCGGACAGATTGGTGACCTGGCCGCTGATGTTATTATAATACCGCTGCACCGTCGCCTCATCGCTGACGACGCCATCGGCCAGGGCCTCGATCATGGCCCGGATGGAGGTCAGCGGCGTGCGGAGATCGTGGCTGACGGCGGCAATCAGATCACGCCTGGCCCGCTCCATCTCCTTTTGGCGAACCGCCGCCCGGTCCAGTTCATCGGCCATCATATTGAACGCCTCGGCCACATCCGACAACTCATCCACCTCATCCAGATGGACCCGCGTCGAGAAATCGCCCCCGGCGATTTGATTGGCGCTGGCCTGCAAACGGGAGAGGGATTGGGTCATCCCGGCGGTCAGCAGATAGCCGAAGGAGGCGGACAGAATCCCGGCGAAGATGAGCAGCGCCCCCAACAGCAAAAAGTCGTGCTGGGAGACGAACATTAGTTGGGAAGTGACGTAGATGTTGATGATAGCAATGATGATCCCCAAACTGTAGGCTAACAAGGTTTTGTAGTAGATACTGCGGAGCCAGCGGCGGCTCAGCGTAAAGACGACATAACCCAAAAAGAGGGAGGGCAGGCTGGAGGTCAGCAGAAATTGAACCAAATCTTGCAGGTCGCTGTAGGGTGCCTGCATAATGTAGAAGCCGATACCCAGCGCGGCCAGGACGGCCACCAGCAAGCCCAGAATGGGGAACCAAATCGGCTGCCAGGTTGATTTGAGGGGGGAACTGTCGGCGTTCATCAGTTAATCCGAGGCAAATTTGTAGCCGACGCCCCAGACCGTCAGGATATATTCCGGCTTGGTCGGCTGCTGTTCGATTTTTTCCCGCAGACGGCGAACGTGAACAGTGACGGTGCTGGAGTCGCCAAAGAAGTCATAGCCCCACACATTATCAAGGAGTTGATCCCGGCTGAAGACCTGGCCGGGGTGGTTCATAAAAAACCAGAGCAGATCGAACTCTTTAGCCGTCAAACCCACCTCTGCGTCGCCCCCTTCTTTGTTGATGAAGACCTGCCGGGTTTTGGGGTTGATGGTGATGGCCCGCCGGGTCAGGGGTTGGGCCTGCGTTTCGACCGTTGGTTTGTCGCTGGCCCGACGCAACACGGCCTTAACTCGGGCCACCAACTCCTTCGGGCTGAATGGTTTAGTCAGGTAATCATCCGCCCCCAGCTCCAGCCCGGCGATTTTGTCATCCTCCTCGCTCTTGGCCGTCAGCATAATGATCGGGATGTCATAATCGCTCTCCCGCAGGGCGCGAGTGACCTGCAAGCCGCCGACGACCGGCAGCATCAAATCGAGAACGATGAGGTCGGGCAGTTTGTGTTCAATGGCCTGGAGCGCCGCCGCCCCATCCCCGGCCACATCGACATCAAACCCCTCCCGCTGGAGGTACAGCTCGACCACCTCCCGGATATTCGGTTCGTCATCAACTACCAAAATATGTTTTTGTTGGGACATAGACATCTCCAAGAAAATAGCGATCCAAACATCCGTAAAGCGTAAAACGAAAAACGTAACGGCTGTGGCTCAGCAATAGGCTTTACGTTTCCCGTTTTACCTGGCTCCAGCGTGACTGATTTCAAACTCGAAGAAATTACCTCACAAACGGATCACATTTGTTCCGCTAACAATGCTTGAATAATCGCTTCCTGCTCCTCATAACCCCCTTCGCCGATGTGGATGTGGCGGACGTGGCCCGCTTTGTCGATGAAATATTTGGTCGGCCAATACCGCTGCTTGAAGGCGGGTTTGTAGGAGCGCCAGGTGACCCAATCGTTATCAATGGCCACGGCATAGGGCACATCGAGATCGACCAGAGCTTGTTTGACATTCTCCACCTCGCCCTCGTAGGCAAATTCCGGGGTATGGACGCCGATGATGACCAGACCCTCGTCAGAATATTCGTGATGCCATTCCCTCAACGAGGGAATTACGTTTTTACAATTAATTCAGCCAAACGTCCAGAATTCGACGATGACCACCTGCCCTCGCAGATCGGCCAATTTGAGCGGCTCCGAGTTGAGCCAGATTTCGTTGGTCAGTTCCGGCGGCTGGCCCAACACCGTCAATTCATCCAGAAGCGCCTGCTGCTCCGGCGAGGGGGCAGTGTCGGCGACGGGCTGTTCGGCCGGTTGCTTCTCCGGCATCGCTTCGGCTTCGGCCATCTCCGACTCTACGGCCTCGTCAGCAACCGGTTCGGTTGAGGTCAGCGTCTCGTCGGGAACGTCCTCCTCCGTCTCGGCGACCTCAACTGTCGCGCTCGTTTCAGCCGCTTGATCCTGACCCGTCATCACCGCGTCTCCGGCCATGTTCGGCTCGGCTGCTTCAACCACTGCCTCCGGCTCCGGCACGCGCTCCTCGGCGACGGTTTCAGCTTCCACTTCAGCCGTTGCTTCAGTTTCCGTTTCAACCACCGCTTCTGCTTCCGTTTCAACCACGCTTTCCGGAGCCGCTTCCTCGACCGGAGCCTCGGTCTCGACAACTTCGACTGCGTTCTCTTGCGGGGCTGCCTCCGTAGCGGGGGAGTCCTCAGCCTGCGGCCCGGCGGCCAGGATACCACAACTCGTCAGGATCAACAGGGCGATGATGGCTAAACTTACGGCATAGATCGGCTTTATCATATATTTCTCCATTCTGTCTTTCATGTCCTCCATATAAGCGGAGAAATATTACGATTTTCTTGCGTCCGTGATATTAAGGATTAGCCATCATTTCATACGGTCCTTGTTCTTGAGCGTGACGTTCAATCTATAATACCCGAAACTGTGAGGATAACAAAAAACCGGCAGTTTTCGGGCGACTAAAGTTGTTATTACCAACCACGAGGCCAAAACAGATAAAGCGCCGGAATATCCCGGCGCTCCTGTTCGAAAAAAGCTGCATCGAAGAAAGGGTGCGCCCCTTGAGAGGCGGCGTCCCTCTCTCAAGGAGGTTACCCGAACCATACAAACAAATTTCTCCGTGCAGAATTTGATCAGGTTGGTCGCTGGAGGATTTTGCACACAGCCAGAAAGATTGGGGATTTGAATGAGCTGTAGTAGAATTGTTGTCATTCAATGGCAAATCCTATCAGGTTTGCCCCAATGACTCGGCAATGTCATTAAGTTAAGTGGGTAGCATCCTGAGTAAACCGGAGCGGAGCGGAGGTTGTATCGAAGGGTGCGGCTCAGCCGACGATTCGAGGCCAACCCGCACCCCTCGATACGGTTTCGCTACGCTCACCTACTCGGGATGCTGCGAACTTAATGACATTGCATGACTCGATAAGGTGCAGAGGAGCCAGTATTTATGCTGCATACAAAATATTTGTCGCCGGAGAATCAGGCTACCTTTTTAGCGTCAGCTACGACGTTGTTGGAGTCAACCTCGCGCAATCTTATATTGGCGACCGGTACTGTCTTTCTGACCTGGCTCTTGTTCGCCGGTTTGCTCTGGCCGGATGAACTGGGATGGAAAATCCTGTTGCTAATGCCGGTTATTGCGCTAACCTGCGCCCTTCCTCTATTACTTATATCCAGAAATCTTCTGTATGCCCAACTGGTCTGGCAACTCGGCTTGGCCGGTACGATTACCCTGACCATATACCTGTTCCAGCAGCCTGAGTTTGCTTTCTTTTATGCTTTGTTGCCTCTTATGGCCGTTGTAACCGTTGGGTGGCAAGCGGGTATACCGGCAGAAATAGGAATCATCGGGTTGGTATGGTGGATTTCAATGAGTGCATTTATGCCTCTGTTGTCTAGCCCCTTTATTCTGGTGATTATAATCAGTGGTATTTTGGCCGGCCTGATGGGTTGGGCTGCAATTAGTACCCTCTTGACAGCCGTTGAGTGGTATCTGTTTAGTTTCACCCGCGCTCAGCAGAACATGGAAGCCGCTCAGCAAAGCCGCGCCCAGTTGGCGAAAGCTCTAAAGGATCTGGATACGGCCTATTTTCGTTTGCAGCGATCAAATGTTGCGTTGGTGGCCGCTCGAAAGGAAGCCGAGGAAGCCAACCGCTTTAAGGCAGAATTTGTGACCAACGTAAGCCATGAGCTACGCACCCCTTTGAATCTGATTGTCGGTTTCAGTGAAGTTATGCTTTCCTCCCCGGAAAGTTATAACGACATTCTTTTACCAGGCCCCTACCGCAGCGATTTGAACGCCATTCATCACAGCGCCCAACATCTTCTGGCTCTGGCCGATGACATTCTTGATTTGGCTCGCATTGAAGTTGGAAAATTTTCGCTCACTTGTGAGGAAACCACTCTGGCCGGACTTATCGTTGAAACCACCGAGATGGTCCATGATTACATTACGGCTAAAGGTTTGGAATTGCAAACTCGGGTGGAGGCTAACCTGCCGCCGGTTTGGATAGACCGGCTTAGAATTCGAGAAGTTCTGTTGAATCTTCTGGTGAACGCGGCTCGCTTCACCGAGAGTGGCTGGATAAGGGTCGAGGCTTTGCAACAGCCAGAAGAAGTGGTTGTGCGGGTAACGGATACCGGACAGGGTATTTCAAAAGAGGATTTGCTCAAAATATTTGAAGAATTTCACTCGATTGAACAGCCCACAAACATCTTTCAGCCGGGAACCGGCCTGGGGTTACCGATTAGCAAAAAGTTTGTAGAGCTACACGGCGGGCAAATGAAGGTTGAAAGCACCCCATTGCAAGGCTCTACGTTTTCGTTCACCCTGCCCTTGTCCTCCCAGCCGCAACCGCAACCAAAATCTCATCAACTCCCGGAACCAGGCGTGCGGTTAGAGTCGTCCGAAAGAGTCATTGTGGCGGTGCATGAAGATCCGCAAATTGTTCCGTTGTTGCAGCGCAATCTGGACAATTGCCGGGTTGTCAGTTCGCCCAACCTTGCCGAAGGTATTACGCAGGCCGAAGAACTCCAAGCGGTTGCTGTAATCACCGAGGCAGATGCCATCCCCCAAACTTCGCTCGACAACCTGCTTATTATCAACTGTCCTTTGCCTGAGAGCCGCCGGTTAGCCAGCGCATTAGGGGCCACAGATTTTCTGGTCAAGCCGGTATCTGCACAAGAGTTGCAGGCAGCCATTGCCCGCCTCAACCGGCCCATTCATCGCATTCTCATTGCCGATGATGACCCCGATATGGTCAGATTATACCGGCGTATTTTGCGCAGTCATACCCCTAGCCCCGAATGTTTGGAGGCGTACAACGGCGCTGAAGCCCTGAGCCTGCTGCATCAGGGGGAAGCGCCCGACCTCATTTTGCTGGATTTGGCTATGCCGGAATTGGACGGCCAGAGGGTATTGAATGAACTTGCCGCCAATCCGGTCTGGGCCGACATCCCGGTAATTATCGCCTCGGCGCGGGTGGTCGATCACATTGGCATGCGAATTTCAGGCTCAATTCAAATTTCCAGAGCCGAAGGCTTTCAGCTTGGGGAAATCGTGCAGTTGCTGGAAACCACCGTTACAACGCTGACCCGGGGCTGGGATCAGCTTGACGCAGTTCGGCCAGGGCCTGTACCAGGGCTTGCCGATTGACCGGCTTCTGTAGATAGCTATTGGCCCCCAACTCTACGGCCAAACGCGGTTCGTTCAACACCGAGCAAATGATAACCGGGATGTCGCGGGTGGTGTCAGCATTTTTAAGGGCGATCAGTAGTTCCCAGCCATCTTCACCGGGCATCATCACGTCTAGCACAATGACGGTAGGGCGCGTGTGCGCTATTGTCTGGCGAACTTCGGTGCCGTTGGTTGCGCCCAGAACCTGCCAATTTTGGCCTGCCAAATAACGCTGAAAAAGAACCGCCAGACTCTCGTTATCATCAATTACCAGCAACACATCCGGCTCTTTGACCGGCCACAGCAGCAGCGCTTCCCAGTGGCCGGTATCTTTCACCGCAGTAAATGTTCCCCCCAGGGCCTCCACCAACTGCCGACACACATCCAGGCCAGACTCCGCCTGCTTGGCCGCCTTTGATAGAGGATGGGCCACAATTCGGATACCTTCGCGTCCATTCTCAACGCAATCCTCAATATCCACGTTTCCATCTCGAGCCAGGTCCACGGCACAGGTGACCGCATTGAGAATGGCCTGACGCAGCATGACCCGGTCAACATACACATTCTTCAACCGGCTTGGCAGGTTGTAACGTACCGTTACATTCCTGGCTCTGGCCAACGCCTCAACAATAACCTGCAAGGCTTCAATCAACTCCGTTACATCAACCGGCTCCCACGTAGCCTGCTCTTGCAGTCGCCTTGTTTCCAACCGGACAAGCTGCTCTTGAGAGCCTCTGTTATCGTCAGGTTTCTTGGCAGCTTGCAGGTAGTTTTCCTGCCACTGATTCCACAGCCGGTCAACCAAGACTTCCAATACTCGCCCCTGCTCCTGAAAATATTGGCTCCTGCCCAGCGCCACTTCTTGCATAACCTCTTTTGCACTCAACACTTCAATATAGCGTAATTCCAAAATGCGATAAGCCCGCCAATCGGGGGATTGGGCCGGTACGCCGGGGTCTGGACGCATCGCTCTAATCGCTGCAAGCAAGTGCCGCCGCAAAAGCTGGCTGGAAGGGGATGAGGCATCCACTTCTATATCGGCCAGCAGGCCGGACAACGGATGCTTTCGCAGGTAGGGGGTGTCATACAAATGGTTGAGAGCGTCCCGTATTAATTTGTCAAATTCCTGGCGTGTTAGTGATGCCATAGCATTTTTTACCATACTTCAGCAGCGGACTCATACCGGAGTCAGACAAGACTAAACCCATTGAATGAAACCGAAAAATATACGAAAATTATAGCACAACCATAAAAACCGGAAAATCGCCGTGGATTTTGTTACAGTGCGTAACAACAACCTTTAAGCACTTCCTTATTGTGAATAGCATCACTGCGTATCTCTACTTGATGAGGCGACCGCTGCGTGATGCTATTGTTGATTCTACGGCAGAATGGAGGTGATGCAGCCACAAAAACAGAAAAACACAGGCCACTCAACTTATTGAAGGTAAGCAAATGGCCTGTGCATCAGTTTGTAGTGAAAGATCACTACAAAATTCATTATAGATTATAGTTCAGAGGAGAACAAAGTAATGAATACGTTTTACAGATCAATAATTTTATTCATCTTGATTGCCGTGATTAGCGCCTGTGGCGGGGCACCCACACCGGAACCCGCCGCCGAGGAGCCTGCCGCCGAGGAGCCTGCCGCCGAGGAACCCGCTGCCGAGGAACCCGCTGCCGAGGAAAGTGACAGCGACAAACCCGTAGTTGGGTTAGTCATGAAATCGCTGGCCAACGAGTTTTTCAAGACTATGGAAGAAGGCGCTGTAGCTCACGTAGAAGAGCGGGGCGATTTGGAACTGACCCCCCTGGGCATCAAAAATGAAACCGATGTGGATACCCAGATAGAAATTGTTGAGAATCTGATCTCACAAAATGTAGACGCCATCGTCATCGCTCCCGCCGACTCTCGGGCGCTGGTGCCTGTTCTGGCTAAAGCGGAAGAAGCTGGCATCAAGGTCATCAACATTGACGTGAGGCTCGACCCTGAAACGATGCAAGAAGCCGGTATCGACATCCCCTTCATTGGCCCGGACAACGCCGATGCCGCCGAAATGGTGGGCAATGTGCTGGGTGAAAAGTTGGGCGAAGGCGCAAAAGTGGTGATCCTGGGCGGCGTTCCCGGCGCTGAAAACGCCCGCGCCCGCGCCGAAGGCTTCAATCGGGCAGTTGATACCTATAAGCTCGATGTGGTGGCCGAAGAAACTGCCCACTGGGAAACTGAAGAAGCCTTTACCGTTCTTTCTAACCTGCTCACCGCCAACCCCGATATCCAGGGCGTGATGGCCTCTAACGACAACATGGCCCTGGGCGCGGTGCAAGCCGTTAATGCCGCCGGCAAAACCGACGAGATTCTGGTGGTGGGTTTTGATAATATCGGGCCTATCCAACCCCTGATCGAAGATGGCACGGTGCTGGCTACGCTCGATCAGTTTGGCGCACAACAAGCGGCTTTTGGCATTGATTATGCTATGAGAGCGCTGGAAGGCGAAGAACTAACCGGCTGGATCAAAACCGATGTCGAATTGATCGTTTCGCCCGAAGCGGGTGATTTGGCTGCTGCGGCTCCGGCAGATAGTGAGGATGACAAGCCGGTGGTGGGACTGGTGATGAAATCGCTGGCCAATGAATTCTTCAAA
>CAZWZZ010000018.1:2901-9851 GCA_964638395.1 uncultured Caldilineaceae bacterium | reverse complement strand
TGATGAATGGCGAAGAAATCACCGGTTGGGAGAGAACCCCCGTTGAACTGGTGACCCAGGAAGATGTCGGCGGCCCGCCCATCGAGACCGCTGCGGCTCCGGCGGATAGTGAGGGTGACAAGCCGGTGGTGGGACTGGTGATGAAATCGCTGGCCAATGAATTCTTCAAAACGATGGAAGAAGGGGCGCAGAAGTATGCTGCCGAACGGGGCGACTTTGAGTTGGTGGCCGTCGGGATGAACTCTGAGACAGACATCGACACCCAGATCAACGCGGTGGATGGCTTTGTGGCCCAGGGTGTGGATATGATCGTGTTGGCCCCTGCCGACTCTGCCGGGCTGGTTCCCTCGGTCAAGAAAGCGATTGACGCCGGGATCACCGTGGTCAATTTTGATGTCCGGCTCGACCCGGACGCATTGGCCGAAGCCGGTCTGGAAGACCTGGTTTTTGTGGGACCTGACAATACTGCCGGAGCGAAGATGGCGGGTGACAAGCTGGCCGAAGAACTTGGTCCCGGAGGCAAGGTCATCATCATCGAAGGCAACCCCGGCGCGGACAATGCCCGCGCCCGTCTGGAAGGCTTCATGCAATCCGTCGAGGAGGGTGAACTGGAACTGCTCGACTCCCAAACCGCTCACTGGGAAACCGAAGAAGCCTTCAACCTGGTCTCCAACCTCATCACGGCCCATCCCGATGTGCAAGGCATTATGTGCGCCAACGACTCGATGGCCTTGGGGGCAGTCCAGGCCGTGAATGCGGCCGGTCGGGATGACATTCTGATCATTGGCTTCGACAACATCACTGCCGCTCAGGAGTTGATGGAGGAAGGCAAGCTGTTGGCGACCGTCGATCAGTTTGGCCCGGAAATGGCGGCCAATGCCATCGAAGTTGGCTTCAGAATGATGAATGGCGAAGAAATCACCGGTTGGGAGAGAACCCCCGTTGAACTGGTGACGACTGACGATATGCAGTAAGACGCCTGTATTTCCAGTAGACCGCAACCGCACCCTTCGCTACAACCTCATACTTCGGTTTACTCAAGATGCTGCGGTCTACTGATTTCTGATTTAGACCTGGCAGGTTTTCCTAACCTGCCAGGTCACATCCTAAATGAATCGAGTGTTGTTATGACTGCCACAAAAAATATCCTTGAAATACGCAATTTGACCAAAACCTTTCCGGGGGTTGTGGCTCTGGACAAAATCGATATGGATATCAAGACCGGAGAGGTGCATGTTTTAGTCGGCGAAAATGGGGCCGGTAAATCCACCCTGGTCAAAGTACTTTCCGGCGTACACCGGCCTGATGAAGGGGCTGTTTTTTATGAGGGTGTCAGCTATGCGCCGCACACCCCCCACGATGCCATTTTGGCCGGCATTCGGGTAGTGTACCAGGAGTTTAACCTGTTATCCTTTCTTTCGGTGGCGGAAAATATCTTTTTTGAAAATCTGCCGACCCAGATGGGGCTGGTCAATTATCCAAAATTGTATGCCAACACCCGTGCAGTATTGGCCGATGTTGGATTGGATATTTCACCCCGCACGCCGGTGGAAAAACTGGGCGTGGCTCAGACCCAGTTGATCGAAATAGCCAAGGCCCTCTCGTCCGACAGCAAAGTGCTAATCATGGATGAACCGACAGCCACACTGACCTCCAAAGAAATCACCACGCTGTTTGAAATCATCGAAAAACTCAAGCAAAAAGGCGTCACCATTATCTACATTTCCCATCGCCTGGAAGAAATCTATGAAATTGGCGACCGGGTCACAGTGTTGCGCAACGGGGAGCGAGTGGTCACCCGTCCCCTGGCCGAGGTGTCGGTTGATGAGTTGGTCAGTATGATGGTCGGGAAAGAAATCAAAGAACAATATCTGTTCAAGAGCGATATTACGCCGGGGGAGCTGTTGTTTGAAGTGAAAAATCTTCGCTACGCCGGTAATGGACAAAATATATCCTTTGCGGTTCGGCAGGGCGAAATTTTGGGCATTGCCGGCCTGGTGGGATCGGGCCGAACCGAGGCAATGCGGGCCATTTTTGGGGCCGATCCCAGAAACGGCGGCAGCCTGTTCCTGAACGGTCAGGAAATTACTATCAACAATCCGGGCGACGCCGTGCGATATGGGATTGGGCTGCTCACCGAAGATCGTAAATCGCAGGGCCTTATCCTGGAGATGCCCTGTTACGTAAATATGACCCTCACCGATACCGCCAAAATTTCACGGGGTGGGTTATTGCAAAAAGGTGTAGAAAGAGCCGCAGCGCAAAAGTTGGTGAAAGACCTGGATATTCGGACGCCTTCTATTGACCAACTGGCCCGAAATCTGTCGGGCGGCAACCAGCAAAAACTGGTCATTGCCAAGTGGCTTTTTAGAAATTCGGAACTGCTGATTTTTGATGAGCCGACGCGGGGGGTCGATGTTGGCGCTAAATATGAAATTTACACGTTGCTCTGGGAGCTGGCCGCTCAAGGCAAGGGCATTATTGTCATCTCATCCGATTTACCCGAATTGTTGGGGATTTGTCACCGGCTGCTTGTTTTTTCCAGGGGCAAAATCACCGGCCGGCTTGACCGGAGCGAATTTGACCCGGAGAAGATATTGTCGCTGGCCTATCAGGAATACATCCAACCGAAAAAATCATCACATTGATTAAAGGAGGAGATCAACTATGACGAATTTTAGAACATTTATTGGCAACTTTATGCAGCAGGCGGGCATCGGCCTGATTTTGGTGCTGATTGTGGTGATCTTTTCTATTATCGCGCCACATTTTGCCTCGGTTACCAATCTACGAAACATTTTTACTCAAATTACGCTCAACACCATCCTGGCGGTGGGGATGACGTTTGCCATCTTGATTGGCGGGATTGATCTATCGGTGGGGTCGGTGATGGCCTTGTGTACGGTGACTGCCGGCTCCATGTTGATAAACGAGAATATTCCGTTGTGGCTGGCCATTGTTTTGACGGTGATGGTCAGCATGGCCGTGGGTACGGCTTGTGGTTTTTTCAACGGTTTTGTCTCTACATATTGGCGGTTACCGTCCTTTATTGTGACCCTGGGCATGTTAAACATTGCTCGCGGTCTGGCCCTGTTGTGGACCGATGCCCGGACTATTTATAACTTTCCCGAACCGTTTGTGGCGTTTGGTCGCGGCACCGTCTTTGAAGTCATCCCCTACATTTTCATTGTGGCCATTGTCATTGTGTTTTTGGGCGCTTTCATTTTGCGCTGGACTGTTTTTGGCCGTATGCTGCTGGCCATTGGCAATAACGAGGAAGCGGTTCGGTTGTCGGGCAAAAACACGGCTATCGTCAAAATTTTGGCTTTTACCATCACGGGGTGGTGTGTGGGCGTGGCCGGCATTATGTACATGGCCCGGCTGACCATTGCCAGCCCTATTCTGGGGGTTGCCTTTGAATTAAATGCCATCGCCGCCGTTATTATTGGCGGCACCAGCCTGTTTGGCGGCAAGGGATCTTTCATTGGCACCTTCATTGGAGCCTGCATTATGGGCGTCTTGAACAATGGCCTGATTTTGATGGGCGTGGGCGATTTTGCCCGGCAGGTGGTGACCGGCGTGGTTATCATCATTGCCGTAATCATCGACGCTTACCGGGCTAAAGTTGCGGTTCAACCCGCAGCGGCGTAGGCGGAGATAACAATACAGGCGGTCCAAGCATTTCTGGTTGAAAAATCGCCTGCTTGAGATTAGACAGGCGCTGCTGACTTGAGGTAAAATTGAACAATGGAGATGATGAGGGTTTGTCGCCGTGGCTTTCTGCAAAAAATCATACTGATCGCAATCGGGCTGGTTTTTGCTGCTTGCGACCGTACATCTTCAGCCGACACGCCACCGCAAGCCACCCCACTTCCTGCATCCGGGGAAAGGGTGACGGTCACCTGGTGGTATGGCAACCAGGAAGAGGCCGTTCAGAACCAGCACCGACAGGCTATTCAAGAGAATTTTGTCGATACCTTCAACGCCGCGCATCCAGATATTGAGCTTGAAATCATTTACCAAAACCAGGGCGAAGGGCCGCTGCGTACCGCGTTACAAGCCGGGATGGGGCCGGACATTGTTCATACCCCAGGCCCAACGTTTGCCGCCAACTATGCCCTGGCCGGCCACATTTTACCCCTCGATGCCTATGCCGCGCAGTATGGATGGGACGAAATCATCTTTCCCTGGGCGCTTGAAGTGGGCAAAGTGAATGGCAAGTTGTACAGCCTGCCCCAAACCTATGAAACGATGTTTCTGTGGTACAACAAAAAAACCTTTGCCGATAATGGCTGGCAACCGCCCAAAAACCGCACTGAACTGGAGGCCATCGCCCAAGAGGCCCAGGCGCGAGGCATGATGGCCTTTGTCAACGGCAACGCCGGTTGGCGGGGTGTCAATGAGTGGTTGCTGACCGTTTTTTACAACAATTATGCCGGGGCCGATAACGTGTATCGGACGCTCAATCAAGACATGCATTGGGATGAGCCGGTGTTTGTAGAGGCAGTAGCGCTGCTCAACGATTACATGCAGCAGGGATTTTTCCGTAACAACAAAGAAAATTACTATGCCAGTGATTTTCCCGATATTGGGGCTGATCTGGCCGATGGGACAGGGGCCATAGATTTTGCCGGCACCTGGGCCTTTACCAATCGTCCCATTGATTTTGAAGCAAATCCCAATGATTGGGAATGGGCCCAAATACCGGCCTTGCGTGATGGTGTAACCCCTGTGTACAGCATTGGCATTGGCTCTACAGTGTCAATTAACGCCCATTCGGAACATCCCGATGCCGCGGCCAGGGTGCTGGATTGGCTTTATAACAATCCCCAACGCGCTGCCCAGATTATTCACGATTATCCGGGCGAGTGGATCGTACCAATTGCCTTAACCAAAGCGGACTTTCCGCCCACCACCGACCCCCGTTATATCCGCGCTCTGGAAACCACGGCCAATGCTTCCAAATATGGCGATTATGGCTATACTACCTGGACTTTCTGGCCGCCAAAAAGTGATGATTACATCATCGAAAAACTTGAGTTGGTTTTTAACGACAAATTGACCCCCCAAGAGTTTTCGGCAGGTCTTCAGGAGTTGTTTGCTCAGGAATTTGAAAACGGTCAGGTTCCGCCGATCCCTTTCAGAGAGTGAGCATTGACGAGCCCCATATGAGGAGTTGTTCCCAGTTATGATTGCCCTTAGAGACATCCGCCGCCGTACCGAACCTGCCAGCCGCTCTGTTACCGTCCGGCGCATGCGACGGGCGCTCAAACCGTGGCTCTTTCTTGCCCCTTTGCTCCTCATTAATGGGCTGGTCATTGCCGGGCCAATGTTAGGCACTATCTATTACGCCTTCACCGATTGGCCGGGACTGGGGCCGGCCCACTTTACGGGCCTGGAAAACTTCAGACGCTTGTTGACGGATGAGGTTTTTTGGCACGCTTTTTCAAATAACTTGATCTGGACCTTACTCTTTTTGACTATCCCTATCGGGATGGGCTTGCTAGGTGCCGCGCTTCTTAGACCGGTCAAGGGGGGACAACTGTTCTTCCGAACAGCCTATTTTATTCCCTATGTCCTGGCAAGCGTCGTCAACGCGCAGATTTGGCGTAATATCCTTAATCCATCTATCGGATTGGGTGTCCAATTAGCCGAACTTGGCTTCATCGGAGCCGACATCAAGTTTCTTGGCGATGAGCGAGTGGCCCTGTACACGATTGCCTTTGTAGACAATTGGCGCTGGTGGGGGTTTCTGGTTGTTATTTATCTGGCTGCAATGAAAAGCGTGGACAGTAAGCTGTATGAAGCGGCTCGACTGGAAGGGGCGTCACGGTGGCAAGAGTTTTGGTATGTTACGTTGCCCAGCATTCGCCCCACCTTGATCTTCACCCTGCTAATTACCGTTATTTTCTCGTTTTTGGTCTTCGATTACGTGTATATCCTCACCCGGGGCGGCCCGGCAAACGCCTCCGAGGTGTTGAGTACGATGGCCTACAAAGCTGCTTTTGCTCATTTTGAGGCTGGTTATGCTGCGGCTATTGGCCTGACCACCAGCATCATATGCTTGATAATAGCCTTGATCTTTATTGGTTTTCGTCGCAGAGGCTGGGATATATGAAATGGAAATCGGGCCTTACCCGGTCACTGCTTCCCAACTACCTCATCCTCAGCTTGCTTGTAGTTTTCAGCCTGGGACCGCTTGTGATGCTGGTTTTTAATTCCCTCAAATCCCCTGATGAAATTGGCCTCAACCCATTTGGCCCGCCGGCTGATATCCAGTTCTCTAATTTTCTTGAGGCCTGGCATCAAGGCAACTTCTCTACAACCATCCGAAACAGTATTATTGTCGTTTTAGGGACTATTCCCGGCGTGTGTTTGATTTCAGGCTTGGCTGCTTTTGCTCTGGCCCGAATTAAGGTGCCTGGCGGCGATACCGTCATCGCCTATCTCTTTGTTGTTGCAGCCCTCCCCCCAACCATTTTTTTAGTTCCCCTTTTTTTCCTGTGGAGTAAGTTGGGCTTAACCGAAAGCCTGTTAGGATTGTGCATCATTTACTGGGCCATCAATTCGCCGCTGGCAACATTGCTATTACGATCCTATATGGTCGCCGTGCCTGATGATTACGAGGATGCCGCCCGGGTAGATGGCGCCGGCGATTTGGATGTGCTGCGCTATGTTATTCTGCCCATTGTCTGGCCGGGTTTTTTGACAGTGGCTTTGGTGGCCGGGTTGGCCGCCTGGAATGAGTATATGTTCGTATACACGTTTATCCACGAGCCGGAGCTAAAAACCGTCATCACCAGCTACCAATCGTTTGCCGGTCGCTTTGCCCGAGATTGGGGGCTTACCAGCGCAGCCGCCATTCTTACCATCCTGCCTGTCCTGATATTTTTCCTGACATTGCAAAATCGTTTTATCGAGGGGGTAATTTCGAGACGAACCTAACGATT
>CAZWZZ010000018.1:0-2801 GCA_964638395.1 uncultured Caldilineaceae bacterium | reverse complement strand
TTAGCACGAACAATCTCCGGCGTTTGTCCCGTCCATGCCCGGAACGCCCGAAAAAACGAATTAGGCTCTTCATACCCCAACAAAAAGGATATCTCCGCACTGGAATAGTCAGTTGCGGACAGGTAATGACGCGCTAATTCTTCGCGCAATTCATCCAATACTTTCTGGAACGTCGTCCCCTCTTGACGCAGACGACGCTGTAAGGTTCGGTTACTAATGGCTAATTCTGAAGCAACATACGTCATTGAGTAGTGACCGCTGGCCAACATTTCAAGCAGGCACGCCCGGACTCGATCCCGGAATGAAGCATCTTGGGTCAGGTCTTCCATTCGTTTGTCAAATGCCGACTCTAAGATAGCCCACATAGCGTAATTTGCAGTCAGAAATGGCTTCTGTGCATCTACTGCGGAGAATGTCACCCTGTTGACCTCATCACGTCTGATCCGTGTCTCCAAAAACGTCTCGTAGACATCCAATTTGGGCAAATCAAGACTCACATGAGCAATCTCCGGATTAATTTGCTCACGGGTAGCAATACGAGCAAGCTGAACCCAGAACAGGAGTTCAAAAGCAACAAAGAGCGGGGGCAGAGAACCGTTTTGTGGTAACCCGGCAAAAGTCAAGACTGTCTGGCGATCATGCCGCTCAATCGTCATACGCACTGGGGCTACAATGGGTTTGTAATGAGCAATGCGCTTGAGAGCTATATTCAAGTTACTGCTACTCAAGAAAGCAATAATAGCCGGGTCGGTCGTTTCAGCGTTGATATTTTGGACCAATCGCAAAGCAAAGGCTGGCTCATTTTTGGAGACATGAGCCAGCCCATCCCAGAAACGAAAATATTCATCAGCCGTTACGGTAGGTGTTTTGCGAAGCAGCAAATCCAAAGGCAGTTGAGCAGACCGCAACACATCCTGAACCGAGATGTTCAGGTCTTTCAATAATGCCCGCCAACCTTTCCCCAAATTATATTTTTGGCTGTGAAGTTCAGTCATTTCGCCTCCTGAAAAATTACTATTCCCACCTTTGCCGACACCCATTAGATAACGAAGGGTTGAGGCAACTCGAATTGCGGCTGCTTTTGCAAACAAAGGTTTTCCCGAGTTGCCTCAACCCTGCCAATTGTCGTTCGATCAAGCCATCTTCGTTGGATCCCCTACACTCCAGGCCACGCCGTCTCCTCTATCCAGAGTGGCGATAACTGCCATATCCTCATCATCGATTTCAAAACCGAACAACTGGATGTTCTGCCGAATCCTTTCCGGATTGGCGCTTTTGGGCAGGACGGCATAACCCTTCTGGATGCCCCAGCGGAGGAGGAGCTGGGCCTCTGAAACCCCATATTTTTTCGCCATGACCTTAAACGGCGAGTCCGCGCTGGCACCGTCGGCCTTCATGCCCTCCGTCTTGGCGCTGTCTTGACCCTCAACATCTCGCCAGCTTGAAAGCGGTACGAGGCTACTATACGCGATAATAGAAACGTCATTCTCGGCCAGGTAAGCGACTAAATCCGGTTTTTGCGACCACGGGTGAAGCTCGATTTGGTTGGCATCGGGTAAGGGCAGGCCGGCGGCTTTGATCTCTTCGATATGCGTCACGTTGTAATTACTCACGCCAATGGCACGCGCCTTACCTTGTTGCCGGAGTTCAACCAAAGCTCTCCATTGTTCGAGGCGTTGTGCCTGGGCGAGTGGGGCATGGATCAAATACAGGTCAACGTAATCCAGTTGGAGCTTTGCCAAACTGGCCTGCAAGGACTCATTGGTTGTTTCATAAGTTTTCGGAGGTTGCCCCCAGGCTTCATTACCAGGGTACAGCTTTGTTGTGACAAATATCTCCTCTCTTGAAATTCCCAAATCTTCTAACGCTTTTTTGATCCCTAAGCCTACCCCATTCTCATTACCGTAGGCTTCCGCCGTATCGACATGGCGGTAGCCCAAACGGATGGCTTGGTGTACCAGGGATTGCACCGCTTCATCTTGAATGAGGTAGGTGCCGAATCCAACCATCGGCATCTTAATGGTATTTGTTAGATCAATATAATTTTGCTGGGTTTGCATTGTTTCTCCTTAGACTTGCTCCTGTAAAGTTTGATTTGACCATCACAGTATACCCCCATCAAGCACATTTATCGCTATCGTATCACGCCAAATTTATATTCAATCGCGCCAAGCAGTATAGTTAGGAGTTACGCAGTTCGCATCCCGAGTAGCCCCGTCAGGGCGTATCGAGGGGTGCAGCCGCTCCAAACGTCACCCTTCGATACGGCTACCGCCTACTCAGGATGCGTTTGTCGCTCAACTGCGTAACTCATAATAGTAATGATTGCGCTGCTGCCAATCGGGGTCGGGCGGCTGCAAAGGAGATCGTCGGGGGCGGATCGGGCGACGGGGGGCCGGGGAGCGGGGAGCGCATCCTGAGTAGACCGAGGCACGAGGGCGGATCGAAGCCGCGTTCTGCGACCGTAGGAAGTGTCGAAGGGGGGGCGACGGCGTCTCGGCCAGGAACAGTCCGGTCGCAGTGGCGACTGCCTTAACCGCCCTGGGAAAATCGAGATACGCCTGGGGGACGCATTATGCCCATCAACGGCTTTACCGTCCCCATGTATGGAAGGCTGGAAGTTTGGAAGTCTGGAAGTTTGGACATCAGCCCGATAATCAGCCTTCCAAATCTTCCACACGTCCAGATGGTCTAAAAACTGTCCCCAGATTGAAAAAATAAACCGTCAAGCAATAGCCGACCTTACTACTGTGGAAAATAAGTTTCGTGAGGTTCGTAGTAACCGCTTTAGCGGTCTAAAG